>CAYVIR010000011.1:1555-13300 GCA_964451645.1 uncultured Candidatus Saccharibacteria bacterium
TTTGATTATGCCACAAGGGTATGCGAGAATTTTAGGTGACAAAATCCGGACGGTATCACGGTCTTTCGCTGCTTCGTCTATTTCAAATAGTATATATAGAGAAGAATATCGTAACATGCCCGTCCTTAAGAGGAGGGCAAAGAGAGTATTTATTTTGCTAGAAATATTATCAAGTAATGCATATTGAACTCTACTCAAAACAAGTTAAACAAATTGCAAGCAAGATCTTGGATGAAACGAACGTAGTTCAAAACTTAAATGAATTTGGAGAAGTAATTATCTGTGGCAGTTATAAATATGACCTCATGTGGGGACATGATATTGATATTATTGTCAGATGTGATGATGCAAGGAAAGCTTCCAAGAATGCTTTACAAAAACTGATTGAATTAAGATCATTTCAAAAGTATGAATATGGCGATTTTGTAAAATACAGACGGAATAATAGACCAGAATCGTACATTATTAATTTAAGGCTACCTTACAACGGCCAAAACTGGGAAATTGAGACATGGTTCTTTGAAGAACTACCACTAGAACAGATTGAAATCGACAACTTGATTCGAGAAAAATTAAATGATAAAAATAAAAGAACTATTTTGGAAATGAAAAAGCTGAGAGATGAAAGGGGGAAGAGTAAAAACCAGATAAATAGCACAGAGATTTACAAGAGAGTCCTAAAAGACGGCATAAAGAATTTTGATGAACTAGAGTGCGATGTTGACAAAAGATAACAGTTGTAAACATTTCTCTAGATAATAATGTACTCTGGTGGTTCACCAGCAAAGTATCTTTTTACTGCAAGAAATATACGCAGATATAGATTATCATCTGTGAAGTTTTTAAAAGCAGTGGGTTTGAGAGTCACTTCTAATTCCTTTTCACCATCATAAACGATACCTGTCATTTCCTTGGCTGCTCCCAAAATAAGCTTTAATGCATGCTCGGGATCGAAATAAATTAGGGATGATACCTCACTGTCTTGAAATTTAACCTTGTTCAGTACATCTTCTACATCAACGATGAAATAGTACATGAATTCTCTGATTTTATATTTATCCGAAAAATCTACAGCAGTTTGATCAATACCCATTGGAATCAATTTATCTGGATGTACCTTGATACCTAACTCTTCTTCCAATTCTCTAATTCCTTGCTCTGGAGTCTCTCCTGATAACAAATGGCCTCCATTAAGTTTAACAAAAAAATCTTCACTATTAAGTTCGGAAACTTTGGCCTTGTCTTGGAAATAGATAAGCTTTCGTTTACTATCTACTAGTATAAAACTCACAGTCCTATGCCATTTCGCCGATTTGTGTGATTCATTTTTGCCAATCTGTCCTATAATTTTGTTTGTTGTATCTACTAAATCAATAATTTCGTCTTGCATGAAATAGTCCATCAATAAATTAAACCTCCCATAAGCCCTATCATAATCAAGGACTGGTATATGATGCAAATAAGTATCAATATTTTCTCCTTTGTATTTTACTAAAAATCATGTAAGTTCGACAGTTTCTGGAACAGTCCTTTCACTCATAGATAGTGCCGCCTGAGAGATAGTCATTGAGTGATAAAGGATCTTTCTTTTCAAGCAGATTCTTGCGAGAGGCTTGTTGCTGGAGTTTTTTTATGTAATCTCTATAAGATATGGCAACGGTCATGGTACAGACATTGATAATTAAGGTTTACCAATTTTCTCACCTGGCCGTTTTTCTTTATAAGCTAATCAGTATCTTCCTGATTATTACAAAAAAACCAGAATATTATAGTACCCATGGATCTGATCTTGGTAAACTATTTATCTAAATTTATTAATTATATTAATGACAATTACAATTTGTGGAAGTATGCATTTTGTAAAAGAGATGATTATGTGGCGAACAAAACTAACCGAAGAAGGCTTCGATGTATACATTCCTGGAGGTATTGAAGATTCTCAAGGATATAAAGAAGCTGGGACTTCTGAAGAGTCAACCAAGAGAAAGATTGAAAATGATTTTATAAAATCTCACTACCGATATATTAAACAAAGTGAAGCAGTACTCATACTAAATTATGAGAAAAATGGTATTCCAAATTATGTGGGTGGTAATAGTCTAATGGAAATGAGTTTAGCTTTTACTAAAAATAGGGATATTTTCTTATTAAATCCCGTTCCAGAACAAGCATATTCGGCTGAGATAAATGCTATGCAACCGATTGTTATTAATAATGATATTAAAAATATTGTTAATTACTTCAAATCCTTACCCACAGTAGTATTGAGTTCGGAAAGTCCAATTAAACTCAAAGCTACATCTCTTGCGTTAAGAGAATATAATTTGCGCTATCAAGTTATAGGCTTTAAGACGAAATCAAAAGTGAGTGAACAGCCTTCTTCTATCCAAGAAACTTACGATGGAGCACAGAATAGACTAATTGATCTTAAGAAACAGACTAAAGGTAGTAAACCGAAGCTTTATCTATCGATAGAATCTGGTGAAGCAAAATTGATTAACAACTACAACTATTTCGGACATAGTGTATGTGTGATAGATGATGGTCAGAAACAAGTTATGACTATTCTTACCGATATTGAGTTTCCAAAAGAGATGACCGACCTAGTGCCCGATGTCTATCCGGATCTGGGCATGTTGGTTCAAGAAAAATATGGAGTCAAAACTAAAGATCCATTTGCATACATCACGCACGGAAAGTTGAGTCGTGAAAAATTAATTTTTGATATTGTTGTAAACACTCTTGCCTTAATTTAAGTTGCCGCAACTTTGATTTAAATTAACATTCTTAATTCACATCGGGTTTCAAATTATAGTAATAATTTAGTCGGTTCCAATATCTACGTGGTGATAGGTGGCCTCACTTAAACGCATTAGGCGGAATCTTTGGAACTGCTAATCGCTAATCAAACTTGAAATCTCGCATAAATTGAAGAGAGAAAACAAAAACAACTTTTACAAACCATTTCGACCTATAGTATAATATCCCAATCTACTTACCACTTTAATGACAGACATATTAAACAAAAAATTTAAGACTGCTTAAATACAGGACTTAACTTGCGTTTAGTATCTTATAGCTCCTTTTTTCTTTCTCCCAGCTTAAAGTTTCAAATTAATAGTTATTTCTTGTATCCAGTCTTATCGGATCTTGATTTTATATGACTATTATTTTGAAATGGCCTTTAAAAAATTTAACAACATCTATCTGGTATCTGGACTATTCAACGTAACCGATTCGATGTTGTTCACAACTTACTTCCTATATTTAACAAATGAATTGCATTTATCATTTGCGATGGTTGCTTTACTAGACTTGCCGCTTTTCATAACGCAATTTCTTTTGGAATTACCTTCTGGCTTTTTTGCGGACAGATTCGGACATAAAAAGGCTGTTGTTATAGGCACCGTGGCACTATGTATCGCACCATTTATATTTTCTATAACGACGAGTTATTCATTATTGTTTATGACTGGAATTTTCTATGGCATCGGCTTCGCCTTCATTTCAGGAGCTTTCGACGCACTTGCTTATGACACTTTTAAAAGTGATATTAAAAGTTTCCTTACAATAAAACATTTAATGAAGAATATTTCCAATATTTTAGTGCCTATAATTACTATCTGGCTGAGTCAAATGCTAGGTCTAAGGATATTTTACTTCTTTGACTTTTCTTTCAAGCTAATAATCCTTGTCATTCTGATTTTTGGAATTAAGGATTTTGGAAGAATTCATGAAGTTAATAAATATAGTCTCGATTTCATCAGAGCCGGGTGGACCTCGGTACTGAATCAACTTCGACGTTCAAAAGCAATAGTTCATCAAGTCAATGCGCAATTTTTATGGGGGATCACAGCTACTGCTGTGGATATGTTTTGGATTAAGTTAATTGAGTTATCAGCAGGACAAAATAATATTGGATTTGTTTTCGCTGCAGCAAGCATTGTTGGAATAGTAGGAAACTTTATTGCTTACAAATTAAAAATTGTAAAAACTGCTTTTTGGTTGTCATTCTTAATCCATACGATATTTGTTATATTTGCCGGTGTATTTATTGGAAGCACATTCGCGGTAATCTGTATTTTAGGCCGAAGCTTTTTTATCAATATTTACGAAGTGCTATCTCAAATTATCACTAATAAAATCATTCGGTCTGATAGAGCATCGATGTTTTCATTCTTTTCGTTCGTAAGTGGCGTAGGAAAGATTATTTCAATATTATCAGTCGGTTTCATTGCCGATAGATTCGGAGTAGGAAGTGTTTGGATCTTAGCTGGTTTAATTCTACTTGTAATAACTTGGCAATTATATTTAGTTCAGAAGAATATCGACGAATCTTCAATGGAAAAAAGTTAAATACCTCATATTATAATATACATTTATGCTTAAACAAGGAAGAATCCAGACAAGCGGACTTTGATATTGCTATTGTGAGGCCACATGGGGATCTTGACTTGGAGAGAAAACATACCCGGTAAACTCTCTCTTAACTCTTCCTCTTCTTAACAAAGTTTCTTGGTTTTTAAGAAGGTTTATTACATCATCAACCTCTAACTGCTCATTACCCAGATAAGTTCTCATATTCGCAAGAACCAGAGTTGCATAGTATTCCGGATTTTTTAAATTTTCGAATAGTTCCAATAAATTATCTATTTCATCATCTTCATCCAAGTCATTTTCATAATATATTATTTGATTACTAAAAAAATTTCTTTCACGCGAATTTGCCATTTCACCTATTATTCTTTCAATCTTTTCTCTGTGTTTTTCAGGAATCAATACCAATACAAAAGGAACATTTATATTTATTCCATCAAATTCTTCTGAAAGTACTAACAATTCCCTTAAGCTTTCGTATTGCGCATTTATTCTACTTTCAAGTAACTCTCGATCCTCAATTGTTTCTACAACTTCTTCTTCAGATATTAGCCCAAATTCCAGTAATCTCCTTTTGAAGTTAATATCACTCTTATCAGCTCTATCAATAGTATGCACAAAATCATTCAATCGCCCAAGCCTTGCTAACACTGTTGCAAAAAGGGGATAAATGTCCACTTCCCCCTGGTAACCATATAATCCTCCTATTTTATTCTCATTTGTTATTTCAGATGGAGGATCAAAAATACTCATTGTCCCGCCGTTTGTCATTGGAACACTAAGAGGCATTACCAGAAGAACTCCACCATATCCGCTTAAGTTTCCGACTTCAAAGGAAACGCCCTCTTCGCCATCCGTGAATGCTTCTGATTGAGTAGTTTTTCCTGTCACAGGAATTCCCTTAACATTTAATGCTTTCTGGCCGTTCAAGCTTCCGTATGCAAGAATTCCTTCTCCCTCATTAGTCCCGATATATCTTTCAAAGTCAGTCGCGTGATTAGCCAATGTTAGACTTGTAACTTCTCTACTTAACTGTTTATCTGCTTCCACAGTCAACATATCGGCATCACCTGAAATTCCTCTAAGAATATCTATCAATGTGGGCTTCTGTCCCTCAACAAGTTCACTCATGGATATTAATAATCATAATTATCAACAGTTAGAAAAAAATTTTATCATATTATATGGATAATTATATTTTGTACGTCCATCCAGGATAAACTTTTCAGACGAACAAACCATCTCTCTAAGCGGGTTTTAGGAAGTATTTTCAAATATAGAATAATAGAAAATTTACCATTCTCAATAATTTCTGATATGATCTGCTAATTCTATTTATTAATATATTTATTATGAATAGGGCAGAGAATAACAGCGAATGCTGTCCAAGGCTCGACCCCGAGAAATGGGATAAAAAACTTCACCAGTGGGACGAGAAGACGTTTATCAAAGGAAGTGTTTTCACTTTCTTTTTTATGCCAGTTAATTTCGGAAGAGTAATTTCCAAGCTTTGTACAAAAGTAGAGGCAGCAGGTGGCAAAACATCCGATAATCTTTGCCTTTCAGATCATACTTCCAAGTGGAATATGGATATTTATCTCGCGACCGATAAGGAGATACCCGGTGAAAATAATATAAAACTGAGTGGGAAATATTTGAGTAAAGTTTACGAAGGGGATTTCAAGAAAACTGGAGAATGGCACAAAGACTTTGAGAATTATATAAAACAAGAAGGCCATACACTATCCAAAACCTATATGTGGTATACAACATGTCCGAAATGTGCAAAGAAATACGGTAAAAACTACGTGGTAATTTTCGGCGAGATTTAATATTGCCCGAGCGAAAATCGTAAATAAGAAGCCTTTATGCAGAATATTGGAGATAAAATTAGTAAACTTTCGAAATTATTTGATCTAAAAAAGATCACAAAAATTAGACCGGATAAAAATTATATCCAGGATTACTACAAGACCAACAAAATTCCATATTCTGTATTCCACTCAAAAGACAATCTGATCCATATGGGGGTGAGTAGTGGTCGTCAGTTTAAAAAAACCGATTTAAACTACTTTTCTGAGCAAATTTCCTCTTTTATCAAAACTCAGCATTCAAAAGTAGTTCTCGAATTGGGATCGGGGAGGGGAGCAAATTCTTACTACTTAGCTAAGAAATTCCCGAAATCAACTTTTATCGGTATAGATCTTTCAGAAGCTCAACTTGAATTTGCGAAAGATTATGCTGCTTTAGTTGACAATTTAAAGTTTTTGAAAGGGGACTATCATAACCTCAGTGCGATTAAAGATAATAGTATTGACCTCTGCTTTACCATTGAGGCATTTTGCTATGCAACTGAACCCAGAATTGTACTGAAAGAAATTCATCGAGTCCTTAAAAATAACGGCCTTTTCTATATAGCAGACGGATATTTGAGAAAGAAGAAGAAAACTCTAATCTACGAAGAAAAAGTGGCAAAAAGGCTGGTGGAGGTAGGTATGGCGGTTGAGGATATAAAGCAATATGATGAATTGCACTCTCTTATTAAGACTTCGGGCTTCCGTGAATTGTATACGGAGGACGTTTCCACGGGCATTTTACCCACGCTGGAACGTTTTGAAAGGCTAGCAGGAGTTTACTTGCATTTAGGTCCCATTACACGGATATTAAATAAATTCTTGCCCAAAAAATTTGTATACAATTTATTTTCGGGCTACTTGCTTAAAAGTGCCATACAAAGCGGGCTTGCGTCTTATATGATAAATATCTACACAAAGAAATGAGGAAACGGTCCCGCAATAAACAGTACTCACTTCGTCAGTAGGATAGGAATTTATTTTACTTCTCAATAAGTGCATATAAGCCCTACTTGAAATATTCTCGCAGCAAGCTAAGGAGGATCTTTTATCGTGGCAGGAGGGGCAACTTCCAACCAAGGATACCATTGATAATGTTAGCTAGTTAGATGCTGTATCTATATGTGGAGGTAAGCTAGCTCCGATCCAAACTGGCCTTGAGCCCGGACCCGGCCTCGTCATACAAACATGACTTTCGATATTTATTCCGTTTTTTCTTGCCTCATCCATCAGTGCATTGAAGTCCTCTTGGTTTACAAGGCCTAGTATCTCATCAGATGTTACTTCACGACCCAGGAGAGTTGATAAGTAACTCGCGAAAGCCACACCGGCTTCACTAGGGTCGTAAGTATGAATATCTCCTATTATGAACTCATAAGATCTATCTGGGAAGCCTTTTTGAGCCATATAATATTTCTCAATCAACTCCAGAAGAGCACGAACATTTGAAGAGGTTAGCGAATCAGAGATTGTTTGTTCGTCATATCCCCATCTTCTCCAGGCTTCCTCATTTTCTCCAACAAGTTCCTCGTAAAGCAAAGACTGGAAAGTCTCGTCCACCGCTACTGTGGGGTCAACTCCAAAATCGCTACGATACATTATCCCACGATACTTAATCCACTGAGCACCAGGAATAAGCTTAGAGGGAACAAATACGCCATAACTACTTCCATGACTACCGGCTCTGCCTACCCTTAAATATGAGTCTACGGACAATCCGGTCGCAACTTCTTGGGTGGACAAATATGCTGTAAATTGCTCTTCCCAAGGGATATTCTGTAGGTTATTAATTTCAACGAAACTAGCTAATGCCGAGGAAGCAGGGGCGTATTCTCTAAATAATCTCTCGAGAAAAGCACGTGAGTTCGTACCTGATTCGTATGCCTTCACAAGTTCTGGGCGTGACGGTGCTAATTGTGATAAACGCTTAACCTCATACTTATTGCCGAATTCGGAGGCGAAAGTGGGAAGTGAATTCTCCACTTGGCCACTATTTTCTACATTGTCAGATGGTGCCTCAACAGCAATGTCATACTGAGTTTTATCGGGTCCTACGTCCTCTAATTTCCAACTAGCAACGACTCTGTTCTCGTAACCGGAGACTCGACCCATTAAATTTACTACGGGATCTACACACGTAATTGTATGAATTATACCTGGCTCATTCAGATCTTCATACTTATCTCCCACATCTACATAACCGTCACCTAGGATATATCGCGCCGGTTTGCCGTCATTGTAAAAACCCATTTTATGAAAAGCTTCTTCCTCTACAATGGTAATATTAAGCAGTCTGGCATTCACTTCCAAATCACCCTGTGTAAGTTGTATCGATATATTCTTTAGCTCTGGGGGTAATTCCCCACCATTCTGCTTAGCAATTAAATATAACCTACGAACAAACTCAAATGACCATTCTTTTAATTTATCAACCTTCCACTTTTCATCGGAATAGGAGTGGCCTTTCCAGAAAACATTGTCGTCGAAGTTACTTAGTACAGCCAAGCCAGAATCTGATTTACCACCGAAATTAGGATCACTTGTTGTATCCTCGGATCCATCTAATCCAGTATATGGAGTATTATTTACATTAATTACGATTTCTTCATCTCCTGCTCCCACAGCCTGCGCAATTTCGGGGGATAAAGTAATAGTAACCGGTTGACTAAAATCAATACCATTAACTTCAAAATAGTTTTCGCTACTCCCTCCTGTGACTTCTCCAACATCGTCCATAACCATAAGTTCTTCATCTTCATATTCTAGTGCTGGGGTGGCGATGATTACCTCATGATCATCATCGAGATTGTCGCTCGCTGCAATTTTTTGAACGCCTTCATAAGTATAAAAAGGCGGTGGGGATGTTGTGTCATCAGAAGGCAAGTCAATCCCTAGTGGATGAGAAGTGTGACCCAAAAGGACTTCGGCAGGTCGGTCATTTCTGGGGTCCATGTTTTTTTGCAAAAAAGTTTTAGGAGTATGACCGGGGTCACTGAAAGCATTTACAAGAACAGCCGCAACTATGGCCGTTGCAGCTGCCGCCAATGCCAACTTGGTTGGTTTCCGCAATTCCCGTCTTTTTGGCCTTTCAATATGTTCTGTCTTAACTTTTGCAATCAAGTCTTGTCTTTTATCACTTAGAAACTCTTGTGCACACTGCTCATAGAATTCGGATATTTCCAGGCTAGTTCCAACTTGAGTTGCAGAAGCTCTTCCAACTATCCCGTCAAGTCCATTGATTCGTAACCCTGCCATATTATCCGACAATATTTGAGAAAAACCAGCCTTTGCTCTTTCCACATATCGGTTCTCAATATGCGTTCGTAATTCTCCGCGATCAATTTCTGAATAATTTATTGTGTCTCTATCAATTTTTTCGTTTGTGAATTGTTCAATCTTTTTACGCTTCGCTTGTATATAGCTAAGGGCAGCTCCCCGTCTGAGATTAGGATTATCTTGTTTACTCACAAATCTATCTGCCGTCTCTTTTATAATATCTTTCCACGGTGAGTTTCCTGCTTCAATCTCTGCGTTTAGACGTGTTGTATTCATTCCTTCTATTCTTTTTAAGAAGGATATTTCCATTAACCTTATTATTCTTTGCGCTTTAGGGTTGTCATGTGAAGCTTCTCTTAATGAATCAAATAACACCTCTCTCGACTTTCCAAGCTGTTGAATTCGCTGTCCAAGACTATCAGGATCCTTTTTAATGTCATCCCATGAATCAGCTATACCCGTGTCGCGGAAATCCGCCCAATTGGCATTTACCATCTCCTTGCCTGCAGCAGAAAGTTTGTATCCTTTCCCATTGGAACGAGATTCAATCATATCCGAATAATTCCCAGGTTGAGGAAATTGCAACCTATATGAATGTGGTGTCTCCATAGGGATATCAATCCACTGCATGCCGGGGAGGGGAGGAGTTTGTCCAGTTGTTGTCATTAGTTCATTTTGCATCATTTTTTACTCTCTGAATTGACTCGTAAACAAGTTGATTTAAGAAACTATTGACTCTTGATGTTAACTTCAGTCTCCATTCAGTCTCGATCGAAGCCAAAAGACTCTCCAATTCCTTGACTGCATCGGTTTTGCTTTTATCATTCACTGCCTGGTTAATTAAAAAATTGTTCTTCACAGTTGTTCTAACAAAGTCAGCGATCTCTTCTTCCACGAGAGTATTGACCGCATCAAGCAGCCTTTGATCCTCGACCTCTAAGCGTTTCCCGCTAAAAAGCTCGAATTTTTGTTTTATTAAATCTGTAAAGTCAAACAAATTAGTACTTTTTTAAAAATAAGTTCAGAGTTATGAGTTCAGGGTTCAGAGTTTTTTTTACTCTTAACTCTACACTTTAATCTCTTAACTTTTCTCAATCGAATTATTAGTTATGAGTTTAAAGTTAAGAGTTCAGAATTTACCTAACTCTTAATTCTTAACTCTAATCTCTTAACTTTTTTCAATCGAATTATTAGTTATGAGTTTAAAGTTCAGAGTTCAGAATTGGCCTAACTCTTAACCCTTAACTCTAATCTCTTTATTTCTTCTCTCGTATTGTACTGTAACGTTTAACCCATCTATACGGGTCTCCCGCCTCCGCGAAATAGACTCTGTCCCTTTCTTCCATTGTATGGCTTTTACGTTTTGACACGTCCATACGGGTCTCCCGCTTTCGCGGGAGAATTGTTCCCTCGGGCTTGACCCGGGGGACCCATCTCGCCATTCTAGTATACCTGACTATGTGTTCCAATATCATAAAACGTCACTACATCTCTTTCCATTTTAATTATCGCCCGTATATCTCCTGTAATAGAAAAAGAATAATAGTTGGCTTTATTGCCTCTAAGTCTATGGAGTCTTAAGATGGGATTTAATGGGTTTTCACGAAAAAGTACTATACGGTTTTCAAAGCGCTTCTCAAGTTTCTTGTTGCCTTCTATTCTTGACTTATAGCTCTTATTAAATTCAGAAGTGGATACGATTTTCATGAAGTTTTCAAAGCCTGTAAAAACTCATCTACGTCCTCATATACTTTGGCCTTACCTGATTTTATATCTTTTGCTAATTCTATTCGGTTTCTTTCGTATTCCTCAAAACGCTCATCACTCAACACCCACTCATCAATGTCCTCGACTCCTTCGACAGCACCAGTCATATATACTCTTAAATATTCCTGCAGGGTAGAGAACCCTTTCTTCTGGGCAATCTTCTCCATCTTCTCCTTCAATTCAAGAGATATTGGAATTTGTAAATTTACTTTAGCACTCATAATATATATTTAAACATTGTCATTATAATGTATTTATATATTGTGGTCAATTCTTATTATTGCCTCTTAACCTTTCTTCTATCTTGAGAATAGTTATGAGTTATGAGTTCAGAGTTCAGAGTTAAAAGTGTAGGAAATTTCATAATGCTCGCGCCACCGTAGCGTTTGTCTCCGATCAATGGGTGACCTATATGAGCCATATGGACACGGATTTGGTGAGTTCTGCCGGTTTTGGGATGGAGCTCGACGAG
>CAYVIR010000012.1:0-12900 GCA_964451645.1 uncultured Candidatus Saccharibacteria bacterium
GCATTTGCAGATGTCAGTACAGGTGAATTTAAAATCGCACAATATCCCAAACAGGGAGAAAATATTCCCCTAGACGTAAAGCAGGAGTTATTTAGGGTTAGACCATCTGAGCTTATTGTAAGTACTTCTTTTGGCGACAGAAGTAGAAATAATTTAAAGAAGTTCAATACACATCTTTTGCCGGATGCGGACTTCGATATAAATAGGAGCCGTAGAATTTTGCTAGAGAATTTTAAATTAAAGTCATTAAAAGCATTCGGTATTGAGAAGTATCAGTCAGGGATTATTGCCGCAGGAGTGCTTTACCAGTATCTGCTTGATACTCAGAAAACTGACCTTAAACACATTCAAAAAATCCAAGTTTTGCAAAACCGAAATTATATGGATTTTGATGAGATCACCATTCGAAGTCTAGAAATTTTAAACAATTTGAAAGGAAATGAAGATAAGACTTTTTTTTCTGTGATAAATCACTGTTTGACGCCTATGGGACAAAGAACATTGAGAAGCTTTGTATTAAGGCCACTTCTGGGAATAGAAGAAATTACGAATCGATTAGATCATGTCAGCGAATTCATAGAACATATCGATATGTTAGCTAATACTCGCCGAACTTTGTCAGACATCATAGATAATCAGCGGCTGATTTCGAGGATAGCCAGTGGTAGTTGTAATGCAAGAGACTTTGTCTACCTTAAAAAAAGCTTGGAGAAGGCGTTAGAACTTTTTGATCTGATAAGGAGAAGTGAACTGGGAAATGCTATAAAACTGATCCCTGGTGATTCGTGCCTTGAAAGTATTAGGGTGTTAATTGAAACGATAGATACTGCTATTATTGAAGACCCCCCAGTCACTATTACGGAAGGAGGAATGATAAGAGATGGGTTTAACAGCGAGTTAGACGATATAAATGTCAGTTCCCTAGAAGGCAAAAAGTATATCAGAGCATTGGAGGAAACAGAGAGAGAACGAACTAAGATTTCGAATCTAAAAGTAAGCTTTAATAACGTATTCGGATATTATATCGAAATAACCAAGAGCAATTTGGGGAAAGTCCCGGAAAATTATGTACGAAAACAAACGCTGGTCAATGGTGAGAGATTTATAACCGAGGATTTAAAATTCTGGGAGGAAAAAGTGCTCAATGCTCAAGCTAGAGCTTCTGAGCTCGAGTTTAAAATTTTTGACGAAATCAGGAATAATATTATTGGATATATTGATTATATTTCCCAGACGACGGAAGCAATTGCGTACCTTGATGTCTACTCAAATTTTGCATATATCTCTGAGGAATACAAACTTGTAAGACCTGAAATATCTGAGGAGAGAGGCTTCTCAACTGAGATAAGAAATTGTAGACATATTGTGGTGGAGCGGTCTATCCAATACGAATTTATTCCAAACGATTTGAATTTCATTCCTGAGGAGATTGAAACAATTATACTTACTGGCCCAAATATGTCAGGAAAATCAACATACATTAGACAAGTGGCACTGATATTTATACTTGCTCAGATAGGCTGTTTTGTGCCTGCTGATTTCGCGAAACTTCAAATTGTAGATAGGATTTTCACACGTATTGGCGCAGCTGATAACCTTGCAGAAGGAGAATCAACATTTATGGTAGAGATGAATGAAACTGCAAATATATTAAACAACGCTACAGCCAGATCATTGATAATTCTTGATGAGGTAGGAAGGGGGACTAGTACCTACGATGGATTATCTATCGCCTGGGCGGTGATCGAGTATATTGTCACGAAACTGAAAGCCAGGACATTATTTGCTACGCATTTTCATGAGCTGATTCTACTTGAGGATAAATTACCCGGTGTGAAAAACTTTAATGTCGAAGTTAAAGAAAGAGATGGAGATGTTTTATTCATGCATAAAATTATTCCCGGAGGCACTGATAAGAGTTATGGGATACATGTTGCGAAATTAGCAGGAATCCCCATCAGTGTTACTTCCAGGGCGGAAGATATCCTACGAACTTTTGAGGATGATCGGCTTGCAGTAATTTCTCATGATAGCATTGATTATCAGGATCAGCTTTCCTTTGGCACACTCCAGGTGGATGACTATCTAAGAGATGAAATAAAGTCGATTGATATTAATGCATTAACACCCATCGAAGCCTTATTAAAATTAAAGAAAATAAAGGAAGATCTAGACTAAGTCCAAACAAATTTGTTTGCGGGATCAATCAAAGACGCGTCTTCTTGACAAACACAACGTATAGTTGTTAAGCTGGTTTGACAACACAATCTGTTGTATATCAATAGGGGCATGGGGGCAGGCTTCCTTTTGTATCCCCTTTTAAATTATTGTATTACTTATTATGGTCTGTCCATTCTGCCACGGTGAAAATAGCAGGGTTGTCGATAAAAGAGACAATAACGACACCGGAACTACACGTCGTCGAAGAGAATGTCTTCAATGCCAGAAGCGCTTCACGACCTACGAACGCATCGAAACAATTAGTCTAAACATCATAAAGAGAAGTGGAAAGATTGAAGAATTTGATAGAGAAAAGTTGAAAAAAGGGATAATGAAAGCTGTGAAGAAACGTGACATTCTAGAAACCCAGATAGACGAATTGATTGACGACATAGAATTGAAATTGCTGAACCGAAAAACCACGCTTATTAAAAGCACTGAAATAGGCCAAATGGTACTCACTCGATTAAAGAAATTGGATACAATAGCATATTTATTGTTTGCTTCGGTATACAGAGATTTCGATTCTATTGATGACTTTGAAAAAGCGATCCATGAGCTCAAGCCTTAACTTGTAAAAATTTTCAAAAATGAATGAATTAAACAAACCGTACTTAACAGAGAATGCAAAGTTTATTGTAGAAAAGAGATATTTAAAGCTGGACAAAGACGGAAAACCAGCCGAAACTCCCTCGCAGATGTTTGAAAGAGTTTCGAAATTTATAAGTAAAGCTGAAGTTAATCTGACAGATAAAAAAGAAACTTACAAAAAACCAAATAAGAAAGAAGTAGAGAAGATTGTTTCAGACTTTTATGAAATCCAGGCCAATCTTGAGTTCTTATCCGGTATGTCTTTATTGGATAGAGGGAAGGAAGACCTCGTGGCAGCGTGCTACGTTATGCCGATCGAAGATAGCCTAGAGTCAATCTATACTACTTTGGCCAATACGGTTGTCTTGCACCGTAGAGGGGCAGGAATAGGGTATGATTTTTCAAAGATAAGACCTGAGAAGGAAAAAGTGCATTCGACCGGAAGAGAAGCTAGCGGTCCTATTTCCTTTATGAGGCTTTATGACTTTTCTTCAGAGGTTATTCTCAACAGAGGTGCAGTGCGGCATGCGGGCCATATGGGGATTCTGAGGATTGATCATCCTGAAATAATAAAATTTATTTCCGCAAAAGAGGATTATTCCCAACTCACTAATTTCAATATCTCTATTGCCATAACAGACGAATTTATTAAGGCATTAAAAACTCGATCTCAGTTTAATCTGAAATTCAACGGGAAAGTGTACCAAACAGTAGATCCGGAAATTCTCCTTCAAAAGATAGCTGAAAGTATCTATAGAAGTGGTGAACCTGGGTTTGTTTTTATTGATGAAATCAATAGATTCAATCCTACACTAAATGTCGGCCTGATGACGGCGACTAATCAGTGTGGAGAACAGCCTTTATTGCCTTTCGAAGCCTGTAACTTAGGTTCGATCGTACTTAATAGATTTCTAATATCAGAGAAATTAGAGAGTAATCTTCCTCCTGCTGAAAAAATAAACTGGGAAAGAATGGCAGAAGTTATAAGGATAGCCATTAGATTCCTTGACAATACAATTACCGTGTCAAATCATCTTCTCCCACAGATTGAGAAAATTGTTAAGTTCGGGAATAGAAAAGTAGGCCTCGGAATAATGGGCTGGGCTGATCTACTTGTAGAACTTAATATGAAGTACGATAGCGAGGACGCTCTGAAACTTGCAGAAAAAATTATGAAATTCATTGAGACAAAAGGTCATGAAGCATCCAAGGAGTTGGGATCCTTGAGAGGGAATTTTGGGAACTTTAAGGGATCGAGATGGGATCAAAAGGGATATAATAGTATGCGCAATGCCACTGTTACGACGATCGCGCCTACGGGCACTACTAGCCTTGTAGCTGACTGTAATGGCGGGATTGAACCTTTTTTCGCAATGGCGTATGTGAGAAAAAATATGGAGACAGTTGGGGATTCAGAGTTGATATATGCCAATAAATATCTCGAAAAGGCATTAAAAAGCGAGTGGATTTATTCTAAAGAGTTAATGAAAGAAATTGCACAGAAGGGGAGCATTCAAGATATAAAAAGTATTCCTGAAAATCTTAAAAAAATTTTTGTCTCTGCCGGAGACATTACACCGGAATGGCATATCAGGACTCAGGCTGCCTTCCAAAAGTATACCGACAATGCTGTCACTAAAACTATAAACATGCCGGAATCTTCAACAGTAGAAGATATAATTACCGCCTTTAAATTGGCGGCCGGTTTAAATTTAAAAGGTTTTACTATCTATCGTGACAAGAGTCGTGACAAACAAGTTTTAAATATCAAATAATGCAAAACGTTAACTTTCACCACCTCAATATCAGTCAGGGCCAGTTTATAGAGAAAGTGAAGAATGATCTTGCACAAGGTGTGCAGGTTAATTCGTCAAATTTACAACATACTAACTTGACTAAGGTCTGGACAGATTGTCCCGACTGGCAGTTTGTTGTCATAGGTCTAACCAAAACAGATGAGCTGGATACTCTATTTGCAATAGAGATTCAGTCTACCGGCCAAAGCAAGAATTTTTTGAGAATGAAGATTAGTCTCAGAGAGGAAGAACCCACAATCAGTTTTCAGAAATTAGCACAGGCATTTGCACAGATAGAGGATATAGGTATTGAAGAGGCACAGCTTTTTACCGAGAGCTACTATAAATCAACCTTTAATCGCACCCTTACAAGTCAGCTTTTTGACGAATTATCTCATGATAAAGATTATTTTAATTGGTTAATTTATTAAATATATAAATGGAAAAAACATACAAAATACTTATAATTGGGGTCGTTTATGATAAAGATCATAAATTTCTAGTGGCCTCGAGAAGTAAGAAGGAGAAGTTTATGCCGGGTATCTACTCTTATCACGTTGGGGATATGCACTTCGATGCGAATGTAAAGTATCTGGCCTTAGAGAACAGCATACGGCTAGAAGTGGAGGAAGAAGCGGCAATAAAAATTGAGAACCCATTTTATTTAAGTTCCCATCAATACTTAGAAGAGGATGGAAGTAAGACAGTTGCCATAGCTTTTCTAGCAAAATACCATACCGGTGAAGTCGTATCGAAAGTAGAGGAGGTAGAATCCTTAGAATGGATGGAGATCGACCAAATCAGGGCTTTAGATACACTTCCAGTAGTACACGAAGTCTATGAGAATGCATACGAATATTTGCAGGAAAGAAGGAGACTTCATCATCTTTCAGTCGCAGGGCTGATTCTAAATGCGGAAAGTAAATTCATGCTTGTCCAAGATCCGACTTCTCAAGAAGGAGAGGGCTTATTATCCTTTCCAGTCGGAGAGGTGGTCAATATGCCCGGCAACACTTGGGAAATGTTGAATTTAAATCTTAAGGAAAATTTGAAAGAAAAATACAAAGTAGAGATTGATGATGGTGCCATACCATTTACTGACCAGTCCTTCCTTAGCAGTGATGATACTACTGGTCTGGTTCAATTTTTTATAGGGAAGTGTTCCAATATGGCGGAAATGGCCTCGCAGGAAATTGTCTGGAAGTCATTTGGAGAGATACGGCCTGAAGAAATGCGGCCATCCACATATAATATTTTCCAAAAAGCGCATTCATTTATAAAAAATCTTTCTATCCAACAATAAAGATCACCTTATATCTATTTGTAACTACTATCTAATGACGGTTCTAAAGAAAACAACGATTCAGGATCTGCCTTTACCCCAGGTAGCTTTAAATTCTCTAGAAGTAATGAAAAAACGGCATCTTTTGAAAGATGAGCATGGAGAGGTAATTGAAACACCGCAGCAAATGTTTTGGAGAGTGGCTACCGCTGTCGCAAAGGAAGATGCGAAATATGTTAAAGGGGCAGAAGCGAGAAAAAAAAGGGTAGTGGATAGAAGTTCGATGGAATTTTACGATTTAATGGCTGAAAATCGATTTTTACCTGGTTCTCGTGTTCTCTACGAAGCTGGGAATAAACAAGATGGCACCAATCAGCTATCGTCATGTTTTGTACTGCCGATTGAGGATAGCTTGGAAGGGGTTTTTGAGACGATGAAAGAAGCAGCTATTGTTCAAAAAAATAATGGTGGAACTGGATTTAATTTTTCACATTTAAGACCTAAAGGAGATACGGTAGGTGGTACCCCAAACGTTGCTGCTGGGCCGGTTCACTTTATAAAAACTTTTTCTCAAGCATTTGACCAGGTACTTCAAGGAAAGAAAAGAGGAGGCGGGAATATGGCCATATTAAATATAAATCATCCGGATATAATTGAATTTATTAATTTGAAAGGTCTTGATGATTCTATAAGGAATTTTAATATTTCTGTGGGGATGACAGATTTATTCATGGAAGCGGTTAGAAACGATGAAGAGTATGAACTGATCAACCCACGAACAAATAAAGTTGTAAAAAAACTTAAAGCCAGATATGTTTTTGATCTAATCTGTGAAAAAGCCTGGCAGTGTGCTGACCCGGGTCTGTTCTTCTTAGATACGGCGGAAAGATTAAATCCTACAAAACCTCTTGGAATTATAGAAGCTACAAATCCGTGTGGCGAAGAACCGCTAAGATCATATGAGTCATGTAATCTCGGTTCCATAGTCCTTCCTTCACATTTACTTGAAAGAAAAAAAGGTTATGAGATTGACTGGGCGTTGATGGAGAGATCTATTTTCTCAGCCGTGCATTTCCTGGACAATATGATTGATTTAAGTAAGTTCCCTTTGAAGAAAATTGCCGATCAAGTACATCTCACGAGGAAATTAGGTCTGGGGGTAGTAGGTTTAGGAAGTATGTTTTATAAAATGGGGATTGCCTATAATAGTGACGAAGCGGTGGAATTAGCAGAAAAAATAATTGAGTTTATCCAAGAATGCTCAGTGAGGGAGTCAGAGAGATTGGCACAGGAAAGGGGAGTATTCCCTGGCTTTGAAGGAAGCAAATGGGATGAGGCTGGGAGGAAAGTGAGAAATGCCACTATGACGTCCATCGCTCCAACGGGAACTTTAAGCCTTGTTGCTAATACTTCAAGCGGAATAGAACCAATCTTTTCGCTAGTTTATGAAAGAAAAAGTTTCTATCAAGATGAAGGGCATGAGGAGAGGAAGTCACTCCTCTATGTAAATAGTGAGTTTGAAGAATATGCAAAAAGAGAAGGGTTTTACAGTGAAAGTTTAATGAAAAAAATTTCAGATAACAATGGAAACCTTCATGGAATTGAAGGGGTTCCAGAGAAAGCAAGGAAGATCTTTGTCACTACACACGATATATCATCAGATTGGCATGTGAAGATGCAAGCTGCCACACAGAAAAACGTAGATGCAGCTGTGTCTAAAACTATAAATCTTCCAAATTCTGCTTCCGTAGAGGAGATTAGGAAGGCCTATATAGCTGCATGGGAAAAAGGTTGTAAAGGAATTACCATATATCGTGACGGTTCTAAACAATATCAAGTACTTGAAAACGTAAAGACTACTTCGCCCCAAGAACAACGAGAACTCTCTGTTTCGTCAGTCTTGACTGATAATGCTTTGCAAGTGCTCGAGAAAAGAGCTTTCTTAAAAGATAAGGATGGGAACGTTACGGAAACTCCCGATGAACTTTGGTGGAGAATTGCAGAGTTTGTCGCAAGTTCGGAGAAGTCTAAATTAAAAAGGGAAATATCGGAGAAGTTTTATACGGTAATGAGGGAAGGGAAGTTTCTATGTGGGGGGACATTGCTCTGGGCTGGCATGGGAAAAGAAACAATAATGTCTAAATGCCTTGTATTGCCCATAGACGATTCCATCGACTCTATTTTCCATACCCTTAATATGAATATTCAATGTTTAAGAAGAGGGGTTGGAACTGGTTTTAACTTCTCCAAAATAAGATCTACCTACTCTAAGGTCAAAACTACTGGAGAAAATGCTGCTGGTCCCGTCGAGTATCTCAAAATGTTCAATCGTGCTCAGGATACTATACGCGGAAGAGGAGGGAGAGGACTTGGTTCGATGGCTATATTAAACGTCAATCATCCTAATATAGAAGAATTCATATCATGCAAAGACGATTTGTCTGGTATGACACACTACAATGTTTCAGTAGGGGTTAGCGATAAATTCATGGATGCTGTAAAAAACGATAAAGATTGGGGCTTGGTGGACCCGCATGATAAAGAAGTGAAAAAAACATTGAGAGCGAGAGAGCTATTTGAGAGGATTGCAAAACATGCATGGAAGAGCGGTGATCCAGGAATATATTTCCTTGATCAGGCTGAAAAGGGTAATTCTACGCCTTCTCTTGGTGAGATGGATGCCACAAACCCTTGCGGAGAGCAACCATTGATACCTTTTGAAACTTGCAATATGGGACATATTAATATTGCAAAGTTCATAACAGGTTTTCCTCTGGTCGAAGTCCCAAATTTACTCAACATGACAACCGATGAAAAGTTAAAATTTATTAGATGGGAAGAGTTGGAAAATGTAACCACTATTGCTGTGCGATTCTTGGATAACATTATTGATGTGAATAATTATCCGATTAAAGAGATAGAAGAGATGACAAAAAAGACACGAAATATTGGTGTAGGCATAATGGGCTTTGCAGACGCATTAATAAGCCTAGGAGTCGTTTATGGGTCGGATGAATCGCAGATTATTGCAAAGAGAATTATGAAGTTTATACAGAAAAAGTCACATGATGCTTCTGAAAAGCTAGGTGTAGAAAAGGGCAGCTTTCCCGCATTTGATCTATCAAATTGGAAAGAGAAGAGAAAAACAATGAGAAATGTACGAACTACTACTATTGCTCCTACGGGAACAATCTCAATAATTGCTGACTGCAATCCGGGAATTGAGCCGATTTTCGCCTTGGGATATAGAAGAAAAAACTCAATAGGAGGTGTCGACCAGGAAGTTATTGACAAACAATTTAGTATGGTAGCAAGCAAATTGAACTTTTATTCTGACGAATTAATAAAAGAGATTTCGTCCGGGAAGCATCTTAAGGATATTGCTGAGAAATACTCCATCCCCAAACATATAGTAGATATTTTCATAACTACACATGAAATTGCTCCTTTAGATCACGTAAGAATCCAGGCATCATTCCAGAAGCATATTGATAGTGCAGTATCAAAGA
The DNA here is from genome assembly GCA_964451645.1 of uncultured Candidatus Saccharibacteria bacterium. Taxonomy (GTDB): domain Bacteria; phylum Patescibacteriota; class Dojkabacteria; order B142; family OLB20; genus JAJTYI01. The sequence continues at coordinate 9,399 of CAYVIR010000012.1, forward strand.
CTATAAACCTTCCTAATAGTGCTACGTGGCAGGAGGTAGCGAAAGTATACGAAACTGCATATGACTTAAACTGTAAGGGAATTACTATCTTTAGAGATGGAAGTAAAGACCCTGCCTTGCAGGTTGGGACAAAGGAGAAAAAGGTTGAGGAAAATCTTCCCGAAACCACGCCAAATGTTGCATCAGTTAGGAATCAGCTTGAACCAAGGAAGAGAGAACTTGTAACTCGTGGCCATACGTATGAAGTCAAAACCGAGCAGGGCGATTTATACATCACTATAAATGAAGATGATGCTGGAGTGGTAGAAGTGTTCTTGAATATTGGGAAAAGCGGAAGCTTCACACAAGGCTATACCGAAGCACTGGGGAGGATGATGTCTATGGCACTTCGCTCAGGGATCAAACCTGAATCAATCATAAAACAACTACAGGGAATCAGGACATCTACCCCGACATTAAATAGAGGGATGTTCGTATATTCAGTACCGGATGCTGTGGCAAAAATCTTGAAAAGACATATAGAAGAGCAAAAGCAACAGATAAAAATGTTTAAAGAAGAAATTCTGACAGCTTCCCAAGATTCTCCAGCAACTGAGATAGAAAACGAAATAAAGTCCGATCAGGCAAGTTCTACTTTGCATATGACTGATGACCTACCCACAACAATCATTCTGTCAGATGATACTAACACAGTCTCGCAAAGCCAGGATTCTAAATACTCAAAAACAAATGACTATGGTGATATGCTAGATTGCCCTGACTGTGGTTCTGACTTGGAATATGCAGAAGGATGCATATTATGTAGGTCCTGTGGCTATTCAAAGTGTGGATAATGGCTAAAATACTAGATGCGACAGAGCTTATTAAAATACGGGATAAAGACCAAATCCTCTTCGTGAGTGGCTGTTTTGATATTTTACATATAGGGCATATACGATTTCTGTCCTCTGCCAAAGAGATGGCATCTCCAAGGTCTAAATTAGTAGTTGCTGTTTTAACCGATAGAGATGTTGAAAGGAGAAAAGGCAAAGGAAGGCCAGTATTTAAACAATCAGAAAGGGTTGAAGTTCTGAGCCATATAAATATAATTGACTACGTATTGGCTTGGGAGCAACCATGGGAGGATTTACGTAGCTATATCACTATACTGAAACCTCAGTACTTAGCTGCAGTGGAAGGCGATTCCGGCATGAAAAATAAGAAAGAAATTGTGGAGAAGCATGGCGGGAATATGCTGATAGTCGAAAGGATAGGGGATTTTTCTACAAGTCAGGTTATCTCTAAATTGAATGAAAACTTATAAAGACGAGGCGATAATAATTAGAGTGAAACCACTAAAGGAGGCCGATAAATTGCTTATCCTCTTAACCAAGAATTACGGGGTAATTGAGACAGTAGCGAAGGGTGGAGCTAAATCTACTAGTAGAAAAGTGTCTAGTATTGATTTACTAAATAATATCAAGGTTGAACTCTATAAGAGTGATGGAATAGACATAATCCGGGAGATAGAGGTTAAAAACGATTATATCAAACTAAAACAAAATAAAGACACAATAAATCAGCTTCTTTATATCGTAGAGATCGTCAACAGACTATTTAATAATTATATTGGTGAGTCAGATATATTCTTTCTACTTAAGTCCCTCCTGGAGCATGCATGTGACGCCCCTGAATATATTGAGAAGTATATTGCTGGTTTTGAATTAAAACTATTGAAATTATCTGGATTCGAGCCAAAACTTCAAGAATATACAAATACTGGACAAAAGATGGAAGCGGGGGATAAACGGATCCTTGCTTATGGCGAAGAATTAGGATATGCTTATTCAGAAGAATCAAGTAGTGAAGAGAGTATTAAAGATGAGATAATTAAAGTTCAAAGGTTTTTAATCACAAGTAATTTTGATCAAATTAAGAATCTGACCGTAGAACGTAAATTTTTATTGAAAATTATAGATATCCATAAAGAATGGATTGAAAGAACTATAGAAAAAAGATTAAAATCAAGGTCGATTCTGAAATATTAATGCTAAACTCAAACGATAATCCTAATTCAATCAATCTCTCCATCAGTGGCTGGAGCGGGAGTGGAGCGACTTCTCTTGCCCTGATACTTACTAAGTTGCTGGATTATAAATATTTGCATCTGGGAGGCGTCTTTAGATTTATTGGAGAACAATTAGGCCATAGTGAAGATGGAATAAACAGGCCTAAATTCGATGATTACATAGAACCCATTATTGGTGCCACAGCAGATAAGTATAGAGACTATAAGCTTCTAGAAACAGATGGTGTCCTTGCAGATTCGGATTTGGGAACATTTCTGATTGGGAAACATCCTAAAGTATTTTCAGTCTTCCTTAAAAGTAGTTTTGAAGAAAGAGCTAAGAAAGTAGTAAAAGATAATAGGGAAGACGCGGTCTCGGTGCTTCGAGCAAGAGATGAAGTGAACAAAAACTTCTATATGAATTTGCATAATGTAGATGTTTTTGACGAGGATTTGATAGATCGCAAGTTTAATCTTGTTATAAACAACTCGCATTTGAGTTTAGAGGCCGAAGTAAAGATGGTGTTAGAAGAGATAATTAAAACTCCCCATGTAAGAAATAATCTCGATCTAGCTGATGTTTACGAGCTTATGGATCGTGAGGTTGAAGAGTTCTCGAGATTGGGAAAGGACAATTATAGAAATACATTGATAGATTTAGACAAAGTATACACACCAAGCGTTATTATTGAGGAGATGAGTAAAACTTTCCCAGAAGATGTTGCAGAATTCCCTCCAAATATTCAGAAAGTTTTTATAAGCGGGAGTTAAGATTTGGATAAATTGAACTTTTTAAGTAATGCAAAGTGGGCCGCCCATTCAATACTATCGTCCAATGCTAATAAATTAACCTTTCCGTATTTGTTTTTTAATGCTTTTCCTATAAGCATGTCTGCAAAATGTGGATTCTTCGGCAAAAGCGATCCATGCATGTAACTTGCATAAATATTTCTATAATATGCCCCTTCAAGGCGTTCTATGGCATTGTTGCCCCAACCGTTTATCACTTTAGAGGTAGGCTTAACCTTGTCATTCGTGAAATATGTTTGGCCACTGTGGTTCTCAAACCCTACTAAGAAAGGAGACAATTCCCCTTTATAATAAGATTTTATTTCTTTTAATAAATCGTCATTAATCTTAGCCACCATATTGCCTAAACAACGCTCCTTTAATTCTTTTCCAGGTGCTTTTGTAGTAATGGGTAAAATTCCGAGGCCTTTAATCTCTCGTAGTTGAGAATCGAGGAAGTATTCTCCAAATAATTGAAAACCTCCACATATCAAGAGAAATACCTTATTTCTCTCCACTAAATTCTCTATTTGTTTTTTTTTGTTTTTGAAAAGGTCAAGAAATATTTTATGCATGTCGTTATCTTGGCCACCTCCCATAAAGTAGATATCCCCCTCTGGAATTGTCTTATGGCCTTGAAGTCTCACCTCTTTAACTTCGAAGCCA
>CAYVIR010000013.1:0-5529 GCA_964451645.1 uncultured Candidatus Saccharibacteria bacterium
CCAGAATTTCTGCAAGACTCAAATCGCATAGTCCTCATATTAAATCCGAAACAACCAAACCAATTCTTTCCGTCAGAATAACAAACGTAATGCAATTCAGTTGCATTTGAAATGTCTCCATTTACAGAATAGAAAAACCCCAACAACTCTTTACCATCAAACACCAAATACCTATCTATGTCTGGCTTTTGTTTTTTAAACTCTTTTCCTTTTGTTCTTTCTTCTTTCTTTGAAAGCCTATCCGAATTATGATCTACCCCGAAAGATATTTTTGAAACCATGAATCTTTTTTCCTTGCTAATTGCTTTTGCTCTCATCGTAAATATAGAGTTTGAATTAAACCATCTGACAAGCTGAATCTGTTTTGAATCCTTTTTATTTGCTTTTCTTCAAATCCAGTATAACGCAAATTTCTTAACACAAACCTTTGTAAAGCATCAGGAATACTCCCGTAAGCCTCCACAAGCACCTTGTACGTCATTTCTTGACCCACCCAGGAAGGGTTGCTTATCTCCCCAACTGTGATCCAATCAATTCCATTTTTAGAGGACTGCACATAGATATATCCCCCGGCTTGGATAAGTCGAAAACTTCTATTGTCTTCCACCCTGCCTGTGTTCCCCTCATAAAAAAGATAGTCATTAACGCCTCCATCTTCTGCCCATACAGTAATATCTCCGCTACAAACTTCAAACCAAAGCCCATTGTTAGCGTCTATGTATAAATAAACATAAAAACCCCATTGATCAGTGCTATCTCCCCAGGTCGAAGCACTAAATTCAAGTACCGCATTCTCAAATATTAAAGGAGTATCATATACGAGTTCTTGAGACCCGTAATTAGAAGTAACCGCAGTAAAGACCAACCCATTGTCAAATGACAAATCAGGTACATCGTGTTGATATTGATCATAAAAAGAATGCTTTAGGTCTCCTATTGCAGTCCACGATCCATCATAAACAGCTCCGTTTCCGTCGCCTGCATCGGTTGTGTCGATCTGTATCTCATAATAATTGTTTGCATCTCCGCCATCATATTCCAGTACCGAGAAATATTCTGTAGTGGCTAATAGGTCATCTGGGAAATAAAAAGCGAACAAACAAGCCGAATAGTCTGTGCCTATATCATCTTTAACTATTGAAGTCTGCAATTCAGCACCGGTAGGAACTCCACCAGAACCAAACGTACCTGAGTGTGCGTATGTTTTCATTACTACACCACCTTCGGGGTTGCCTACCTTTCTCATGTATACAAACCTATTCCCAATATCATCATCATTTAACAAGGTCACAAAACTCTGTCCCACTTTTGTATAATAAGAAGCTCCAAGTTTAACAGAAGAATTACTAGATAAATGCTCTTGTATTAACTCATTCCCCGAATCGTCTTGGTATATTGCCTTACTAAACGAGCTGGGCAATGTGTTAAGCTTATCAAATTCATAATTAAAACCCCCTAGTTTAGATGTTTCTATTATCGCTCTGTCGCCTAATTGAAGTTGTGGAAGGGCAGGCATGGAAATCTTAGTCTCCCTATTGTTTGGAGAATAATTAAGGATAACGCTATCTGCCAAGTCGCTTGCGTATGTTGTGCTAGTTATCCAGTCATTTTCGACAACTAAAGGCAGGTAACCGAACTCCTCTTGGCTTGTTAAATCTTCGGCAGTTTCTTCAATAACCTTTTCTACTACTGCAGGCTCTCCTTCAATAATAAACGTAGTTAAATAAGCAACCGCACCAGATGTATTGTTAACATTGACCTTGACAGTATCAACGAAATCAGTAAAAGTAATTGCTACATCAGCAGTCTCGTCTGTTCCGCTTCCATCTCTTGCGGAATTGGCAACCCAGTTCGTGTTAGAGATTGGAGTGCTAAGACTTCCAAGAGGATCAGTTAATGTGACAAAAAAAGAAGACACCCCAGTCGGAACTTCTATTGCATTATCTGCTACATAAATATCCTGTTCTGCTAATACTACACGAGGATATGACTTAATTGTTACAGCGTTATACACCTTCCCCGACATATTCTCCTCGTACTCAACCATATCCGATTTGTCAATAATAAGTCTGTCGGTATTAATTGCATTTTCTCTATTCATGAATACTATTCTTCCCAGTTCGTCCTGAAAAAAGTAAGCCCCTTCAGACTGACAAAGTTTCCTTATGATAGTTCCTGCGGTTTCGTCTTTGCCTATCCATACAAACCCAATTGTGTTGAGTCCGGTATCTAATGCAAACTGTTCCGGAACAAAGCCTATTTCTTCAAGAATAGACTGTATAATTTCATCCGTTCTTTTAGATATAAACCTTTGTGCGGATAATTTGAAGTCATCAATATGGGAAAGGTAGTCATATATCGGTAGTTTTACCGTCTTGTCTTTGTTTTGATACTCTATGTCTTTTGTAAGTCCATACAAAATAGGCAACTGCTGAACACTATCGTTATCATCTTTAAAGCCCATGAAGACCTTTACGGGTCTATTCCTCGTTATGTAATTACCAATAGTGGGATCATATCCTTCTGTATATCTTTTGTCTGTATTAGACAACAAGACGTTACTCCTTCCATAGGAAACACCCCCTAGCGGTTCTACTAATTCTTGATCCGTTGAAACGGAAATTAGCCTGTCGTCTTCTTCAAAGTATTCAAACAAATCACTTTGAGTTATTGCGGTAAATTCTCCTTGTACAATGTCCGTTCCCCCAACGACCGAAGTTCCCACAACAGCAAAGTCAACACCATCATCTTTAATTCTTCTCCACCCGATACGAGTGCTAACAACAGGTCTTCTGATGCTTTTTTTAGACAGTCCGTTAAAAATTCCAGATATGCTCTGCATTATATTTCTTCAAGAATAAGCGTAATAGAGTTAAGCGAACCCCCATGTCTTCTGTCAATACCATCAATCTCCACATTTACAGTTGTGCCAAGACTAAGAAACGACTCGTCTATTAGCAAGGACTTAGCCTCCTCATCTCGATAGATGTTTAATATCTGGCTAAGCTGTGTGTTGTTGAGGTTCTCATATCTAAGAATAAACCTATACTTTATACGCACAATATCCTTCCTAGTTGCACCCGTAAGCGTGAAATGCTTAGCGGAAAGTTCAAGGTTCTCCTGTTTAATCTTATTATATTTTGGCAATATTTGCCCATCAAGTACAAAGCTCATGATAGTTTATTGTTTCTGGTAATGTTAATTCGGTCAATTTCTTGCATTAATTTCTCGGTAAAATTGGTTAATCCTATCTGATCCCCGTAATAATTCTCTACATTCATGCTAACATTAATTGGTTGAGGAGTGTTTACTTGAGTAATATTTGATACGTTCCCAGTTGCACCAGCAAGATTAAATCTGGTTCTACTAGACATTGCATCTATATCAGAAAACAGTCCGCTATATTCTTTTATTAAAGCACTTGTTCCTCTTTTTACATTATCAACAAGCGAAGGCGAGAACCTCTGTAAGGGGTTTAGCTTCTTCATAACCTCTGCTGCACTATTTATAATTTTTTTTATTTCTTCAATCCTGCTTGATATTATATTTTTTAAACTACTAAAGCCCCTAGAAACATTATCAACCATATAATTGACATATTTGACTATCCCAGTTATTGCAACAGTAAATGCCATTATCGCTCCGACTACGGTAATAATAGAGGCAAGAACTATTCCTCCCAGAATTACCGCAATGACCTTTAGTGCCGGAATTAATACCGGAGACAGTTTAGTCCACAATTCTTGTAAAGCAGGAACTAACTGAGTCATCACGAAATTTCTGAATGCTTGAAACATTGGCATCACATAAGGAGCAACAACATTCCATACTTCCCAAAACTTTGCCTTGATACTCTCCGTAGCACTTCTAAGTGTATTCATAGCTTGTGTTAGACCCCCTGCTCTTTCGATTAAGGTATACAAACCGGCACCGACTATTGCACCGATAGCAACCAATGGAATTAACGGAGCCAAAGCTCCCCATATAGCAACACCTAGAGAAACAAATGCAGGAACAGCAATGGCAACAATTACCCCAGACAAAACCGCTAGTGCTTTGTCATTGTTCTTAAAATACTCAACAATGGTAAGCAACTTTGGTCCTAATAACTCCACTACACCTATAAGTCTTTCGACTGCTTGTTTAGCCAAGTCCATTAACCCCGATTTAGTTGCAAATTCTACCATTGCTAAAGAGAACTCATCTTTTAATGTCGAAATTCTACCCTGTAACGTGAGTGATTGAGCTTCCATTCCACCCGCAAAGTCTACTGTTCCTATTTGTTGTAAATAACTTTCAATAGCACCGGCTTCTTTTTTTACGGTAGTAGAAACCCCCCTAAAGGTAAACTGCACACTATCTCCTTGGTCCTTTGATTTAATTCCAAATTCTTTTAGCCTTTCAAATTCTCCAACAGTAGCATCAGCAACCGCTTGTACCATCTGGTCTAACGTTTTACCCATAGCTGACGCAGTATTTCCATAAGCAGTTAGAGCTTTTTCACTTGGGTCAAGACCCATATTCTTTAAGAGAATAAAAGCCCCCAAAACTTCTTTTAATTGATACGGTGTTTTTTTAGCAAATTCGGTTATTGACGCCTGAGCATTTTTTGCGTCCGTTTCATTTCCCTTAAATACGGATTTAAGCGAAACGCCCATAGTCTCAAACGTTGACGCATTTTGTAATGCTATTTTAGCTAGACCAGCTGTTGCACCTATTATTGCACCGATTGCAAGTGTAGACGACTTCTTCATGCTATCAAAGGTAGAACTTGCCCGTTTTGTCCCACTTTGAAAACCCTTGTCATCAAGGTCTAACGTGTAATGAATTTTACCTACCTCTGTTGACATTGAATGCTTCTTTTAAATCTGAAATAGCTGAATAGTCATTGTTCTCCTCTATTTCAATTATATCAATTACCTGACTTTGATAACTGCTTATAATTCGCTTTGAATCCTCTTTGTCCATGTGCGGAACGGAGACTTGCACAATGTTTTCTAGACCTTCCTCAGCTTTCAGTTTGTTTAAGTAAAATAATAACGTGAAAAAAGAAAAAGCCGACATATTTAATACATCGGCTAATTTGTAGTGATAAAAGTGCATAAACCTAGCTACTTCTTTTCGCAAATTTAATTTTTTTTTGTGTCTGAGACCTCTCCTTTTACTTCTTCTGGTGTACTTATTTCTCCGAAAACTTTAATCAATGCCATTATCTGACTCATATTCAATTCATATTCCCCCATTTCAGGGATAAGGTCTTTAAACAACAATGCTAAATCATCAACAACCTTAATAATTTCCCCTTCCTTCTCACTCTTTGCACCTTCAGCAAGTTTCAACATTCTAGCCAACTGCGAAAGTGAGGGATATTTTAAATCCATTATTTTCCCATTTAGTTTAATCTTTCTAGATGGGTTTTCTAACTGATCTAAATCTAAATCAATCATGATATTAAGTCATCACCAATTCTGCCTAGTCTGTATCCGTCTACTCTAGACTCATCAACTAAGGCTTCAAAAGTAACTTCTA
>CAYVIR010000013.1:5539-7982 GCA_964451645.1 uncultured Candidatus Saccharibacteria bacterium
GATGGATATTTTAAATCCAATATTTTCCCATTTAGTATAATCTTCCTAGATGGGTTTTCTAGTTTGTCTAAGTCTAAATCTATCATATTAAGATATTAAATCATCGCCAATTCTGCCCAGTCTGTATCCGTCTACCCTAGACTCATCAACTAAGGCTTCAAAAGTAACTTCTAAAATTCTTTGCTCATCTATTTTGTAAGCAGTTTCTACTGTTTCTACTGATACAGCTTTCCAAATATAAATATCATTGTTTGTATCTGACTCATTTCTTGGGTGAAGTCTCATTTCTACTGCTTTTGTAGAAAGAAGATACCCCGAATCTCTGCCAAGTCCTAATTTGTTATCAGTAATTCCATTGTAATCATATCTACCCTCTGGAATAGCTTTTGAGAAATTAGCCTTTGTTGGCTCTGCAACATATACCTTAACAGTCAACTTCTGACCAGTTAAAGCCTTATCTAGTGCCATTGAGCCGTATTGGTCAACAGTAAGGTCTTCAAATTCTCTTTCAAAAGAAAATTCTACTCCACCCTTAGTGTGTCCGATAACTTCCCCATTGTAATAGACATCGCACTCGCCTATTTTAATGTTTGCTACATTCTTTGCCATTTAATTTTACTAATATATTAAATTCTAACTTATTAATTGTAGGCTCGTAAAGTCTACCGTTAGTTTCCAAATTTTTCTTCCTTCCGCATCTCTATCAAAGTCCGCTATTTGCCCTAGTGCATTTGAATAATAAACATGATAAGAGGTTAAATTATAATGCTCTCTCCTATGAAGAAGAAAATACAACGTCTTTAGTATATTATACCCATCTTCACTGTCCTTATAAATGCTCCAAAAGTCTATCGTTTCGTTAAAGGTAGGCAGGTATCTGTCCGGCTCACTACCGCTAGAAGTGGTCAAAAATACGCCCTCAACGCCCCTTAAAAGCTCTCCAATCATTAAGTTAGTACCAACTACTAGGCTTGTGTTATCTTCTAAATATTGTGCTAGTTCTTCAGCAAATATTCTCATACTCTTTTTATAACTGCTTGTTTAATATAATTTATTACGTTCTTTTCTACACTTTCCCCTGCGTCCTTTAGAAAGTGCTTTCCAGTTCCCGGTGTGCTGTACTTTCTAACTCTGTGACTTCCGTCTTTTCTTTGTCCTGCTTCCTGATAATGAGCATAATTTATATCGCCACCACCAACCTCAACCCTATGATGCATCATTGCTTTCTTTACTGGCTTGATTGAAGCCTGTAATTCCCCAGACAAATAGGGAACTCTAATACTAGCTATCTGTTTTACATCTTTTGCCATCTTTCCAATGGCATTGTCCATGCTCGTAGCAGTTAGCTTGTAAAACCTCATTATGTTATCAACGGTCTTTACACTCATGATACTCCTACTTCGGTTATTTTAAGTTCGCATTTTTTAAATTCTATTACTTCACTTCCTAACCTTCTAGCATTGGTAACCCTTTGAACTTGAAAATACTGTCCATCATAGAAAATAATATCCCCATGCTCCATCTCGGTAGTAGGAGAAACCCACAACATAGCATCAGTATCAGTTACCTCTTGATTAGGTCCTCTTTGAACACCCATTATATGTCTGAATCTGCAATTGATAGTTTCGTAATCCCCATTATAAAGATAGTCTCCAAAAGAATTTCTTACTGGTGTTATCTTTCTGCAAGTTTGTACGAAATGTTGACTCAACATCAGAAATAATTGGTATCAGAAGTATATTTGTCTAATACGGATTTAACAACAAAGTCATTCATTCCCATTTCTCCAAAAGTTCTAGAATAACCTTCAATGCTTTCACTCTTTAAATTTCCAGTCACATAGTCATTGAAATATTTTGTAGTCAAATATGTAGCCAAATACTCTATATCACTAGGCACATCTCCAAGAGAGAACTTTGCACTTACCCTTATGTTTGCAAACCCTTTAACGAAACCAAAATATCTTAACTCAACCCACCTTTTGACGGTATCATTAACAGGTCTCAAAACTACATCATCTAAATCATACGTCTTTGTAACATCTCCGTCTCTATCAACTACCTCAACAGCAGTAATGTCTGTGCAAGGGTCAATATCTAATATTCGTTCACCATTGCCATCGTACAACCTAGTTGTAGGTGTAACAGTACCGAAACTCCCCCCGACTCTTTCATTAATGTATTTTTCTACTACATCAAATACCAGAGCTAAGACGCTTTCTTCCTCGCCTAAGAGTTCCCTTTTGAGCAGACTTTCTACGTTTGACTGACTTGTATAGCTCATGTGCCTTTGTAAAAATTGGATATAAAATTGCTTGTGTTTTATTTGCTTTTATCATACTCAAATTATAACAAAAGAAAGAGGGGCGACATCAGTAATAGCCATATACCTCAAGAGCCTTTTTCTTATAAGCTTCGAACGCTTGTTCTCCTGTGTCAAAGTT
>CAYVIR010000013.1:8082-10731 GCA_964451645.1 uncultured Candidatus Saccharibacteria bacterium
CCTATCAGAACAAAGGCTTCTGGGAACTTGACTAGTGCAGCCATTCGAGTTACTGCTCTCAAAGCTGTCATGTCTTGTTCAAATAAGTTGACATCACTTCCTAGTGAATCTGCAACTGTACCTTCTTTTCCAATTGTAAGTGTAAGTCCACCCTTTACATATAGTTTGACTCGTTTCAAGTCTCCGTATACGATAAATGGCTCATTACTATCTCCAACTGTTGCACTATCAGGCATTACATCAACCAAGACAACTTGTTTGCCCCATGGTGTTTGTAATCCAGCAGTAGGAAGCATTTGGTATCTTCCTTCATCATCCTTAGCTTGTCTGATAATATTCCAAACTGTTCTGTGCATATAATACTTAGCATTAGCACCAGCTTTTGTAGGAACTTTTGCCTCTGCATTAAGTAGGTCGTCCCAAGTAATACTTGTTAGAGCTGCACCAACTGTTTCTACATAAACTCCAGGAGTTCTTAGAACACCGGGATATGTCTCGTCATCATCTGTGAACACTAATTCATCAGCTATTCTTGCTCTTTCCTCTGCGAATCCAGCAGTTACTTCTGCCCAGAAATCAATTGCACTATCCTCTACTAATTCATCAGTAGCAATAGCAATTGCAGCGAATTTCCTCAATTCAACTGTTACTTGCTCGATAGTTAATTTTGTTCCAGTCTTGGCAACTCCTTGTCCGGTTTCGTACATACTTACATTTGAACCACGCTTGTTAGTCTTAACACTACTTCTAGAGATAGGTCTAACATCAGCTTCTCTGAAGGCTACACCATATTCTTCTGAAAGAGACTCAATCGCAGCCTCAAATTCAGGATCGGCTACAATATATCCACCGTCTGCATTTACATCGGTATTTGCATAACCGGCTTTCGTTCTCATTTCAAGTGCTTTTGAGTTATACCCTTTTAGACTTTCCTTGTCTCCATTTGCAAGAGCGATAACTGACTTAATGAATCTAACTTCTTTTCTCTCAGTAGCTTCTGAGTCTTTCTCTGCCAAGTTTTTCTTGGCAACATTTTCTAGACTTTCAAGTTTTAGTTGAAACTCTGCTTCTTTTGTTTCCATTGCTTTAGCAACTGCTTCGTCAATGGCAGGTTGTACACCTTTTGAGACTTCTAAAGCAATTTCACCTACTGCTTTTTCGTCCAGGATTAATTCCTTATCCATTTTGTTTTTTTAATAAATTATTTATACCAGCGATTAATAGTTCTGCCTGCTTGTCAACCTGTTTCGCTGTTGATTTAAAGGTGACAAGCGTCCTGTGATTTGCCTCGACTTCTGCCTTAGTTTCCGGCGTAGGACTTTCAGTTTTATTATAAATTGCTTCTAATGCTCCCACTAAACTCTTTAGTGCTTCCAAATTCTTTAATATCTCGTCATCATTTGCCATTTTCTTCTTTAATCCATCAAAGATAAACTTTTCGAACTGTCCCTCATAGCTCTTGTTAGTTACTAACGCATCAGGGTGTGCTCCAACAGGAACTACACTCAATTCAATCATTTGCATTTTCTTTATTATGCTAGTATCTTCTCCATACTCCTCAACCAACCCACCAATAGAAACCGCATTTATAGTTCCCCTTAATATCATCTTATAGACAGTATCAGCAAACTCATAAATATCATGGTCAAATTTTAATCTAGCGTATAGGTTTCCTTGTGACTTCCAAATTTTAGTAATTCTCCCAATAGGTAAATCAGAATATTGATGACTCCAAAGTAAGACAGGGTTTTTCTTTATCTCCGAAATATTTATCCCCTCAAGGATAATTCTTTCTCCATGTCTATCAAGTCCACTATTAGAAACTAACACTTCAATCTCTCCGTATTCTAAAGCCTTGTTTACTAATTCACCATCAAAGCCTTTCATTAGCTTCTCATCTAACTCAGGTAAATGAGTTATCGTGATATCCGAAGTTAAATTTATTTTATCCATAATTATAAAAAATGTCCGTCTGGCTATTGAAAGCTGTACGGACTAAATATAAATGTCTCTTTTTTAAATATATCAATTGAAATTATCTATTGTCAATTGTGATACTAATTTAATCAAAACTAACCTCTTACAGCCCGGACACTTTATTTCCACATTAGCAGAATTTCCTTTAAACAAAAGCTTTTGACAATGAGGACATCTTATTTCTTTCATACCGGTTCTATCTTGCATCTGCAATTAGGGTGTAAATCAGCATACATAACATCATCATAGTCAGCTAAAAACTCACTATCCCCAACCTTTAATGTTTCTCCTTTAGAAATGAATGGTTTTCCAATTGATACGGTTTTGCCATTTAAAGAAGCACAGAACTCACAAGCACCACCCCAAGCAACCCATTTCATTTCTCTATATCCTTGTTGCTGATAAGCACCGGCAACACCTTGATTTGTAACCTTATGTGCTTCTGTTCTTGCTATCCTTTCAGCTCTATATCCTTTAGCTTCCTCGAAGATACTCTCAACTCTTTTAGTCAATTCAGCTTGGCTTTCATTATTCATTAAACCACCAGCTAATTGCTTTTGAATCTTCTCAACCGTTTCTTTATTAAAAGACTTCATTAATCTCTCCGTGGAGTTAAAGATAGCATCTCTTTGCCCCTGTGTGACTAGAAACTCCATATCCAAACCGCTAAAC
>CAYVIR010000013.1:10831-12575 GCA_964451645.1 uncultured Candidatus Saccharibacteria bacterium
CTCTCATGGTCAACCGTTATTTCTTCTTTGTAATGCTTTCTAATTATCCTCTCAATGAAATCATCTAGTCTAACCAACTTAGGCTCGATAGTTCTCTTTGAAAAAATATATTCAATAGTATCTATGTTGGCTCTACCAAGTCCGTTGCTATCCGTTTCCCCTAGCAAGGCAGACGGAACTCTAAACATTTGCAAAACCTTCTTCTCGGTTACTTCTTTTAGCTCTTTCAAGTTTATCTCTGAAATAGAAAGCCCCATCTTGGTAAACTCAACATCTCCACCATTTAGAAAAACAGTCTTTCCTGCATTTCTAGCACCACCATGCTCTCGCTTCCATTGATACTTCAACTTATCAAACATCTCTTTAGTCATCTTATTCTTTATAGAAATAAGTCCACTAGGTGTTGCTTGGTTCTTAATGAACGAATTTTGAAATTCAGACGTAACATTCTCCCCCTCAATATACATAGCACCTGCTTGAGTAGTAGCATATCCAATAGTTTCACTTAATGGGTTAAACTGGAAATAGGTTTCAACTTCCTCTAAATCAAATGGAATTTCTGTTCCGTCTCCTCGCATATAAGCATAACCAATAACTTCACTATTATTGTTAAGCACAAACTTCATTTTGTCTGGTCTCAACAAATATATCTCTCTAATCTTCTCGGTTAGTTCCCCCTTAGGCATATACCAATATAGCTCTCCGGTAAGTTCTAGGTACGCCTGAGAAGCGAAAAAGAGGTCAAATTTACTCGTATACTGGTTTGGTCTATTTAATACTCTCTTAAATGGGTGTTCTACTTCCTTATCTTTACTTGTGAAAATTGGCTCATATCTTCCGACTTCTTCGGAGATAACATTCACACAAGCATAAACAAGGTTTTTATATTCATACAATAGTTCTCTTTTGTTTTTAGGCACAATTCCCCCACTAAAGATAGTAGAGAAACTTCCGCCTCTATAATTTATCTTGTTATCTATCGCTTTTTTTATTCCCGTAAATAGTCCCATAGTATAGTTATAAAAATGCAAAGTCTTCCTCATTCAAGGAAGTTGTATCGTGTGCGAATGTAAGTACAGCACCATCTGCCACATCAGGAGAAGAAATTGATAAACCGTAGTCATTCATTTTTTTAATTAAGTCCACTTTTGGTTGTATTTGTAATTTACCCTCGCTGTCTGACTTGTAATATATATATCTCAATTCCTCGAAAGCAGGGTTTCTTTCTATCTTTCCACCGTTTTTGAGCCACTTATATAGGTCAAAATACATTTCAGCTCTAGCATTCTTAAACCTGCTCTTATCCCAAGCCGACTGTCCGAATAGAATTCCATTTACAGGTATTTCTTTCTCATTTAATCTATCAACCAAACCTTGTCCAAGTCCACCCATATCAACAGCAACTTCTAATATATTATACAAATTGACATACTCCTCAACAATTGATACTTGCGACATTGTATCAGAGTGCCTATTAGTAGAAAGAAGTTTCATTTCCTTTCCTCTGCGTAAAAGAAAAGAGGTTCTATCCCCACCTGCACCAACATCAACCCCCAAATAAAATTCTCCTTCGTCTAGTTCAACCTTATCTACAAAGGCATTATCCAAAAGTTCATCATCTATTAACCTTCTAAAACCGTCCATTTCAAAGTCAGACTCGCTAGGAAACTTGCACTCGTAAAGAACATCAAAAAAAGCCTCATCTCTCATTTCATCTATGAACTCCTGAGTATACCTGCCCTCT
>CAYVIR010000014.1:0-830 GCA_964451645.1 uncultured Candidatus Saccharibacteria bacterium
TAGAAGGCAGTTCGGCCCATGCTCCGATTATCTGTTTGGTGGGTGTTCAGGGAATAGGAAAGACGTCTATTGCCAAGTCTATATCACTCGCGTTGGGGAAGGAATTCGTTAGGATATCATTGGGAGGTATAGCTCATGTCTCGGAACTTAGAGGGACGTCGCGCTCGGAGGTGGATTCTGAGCCGGGACAGGTGGTCAAAGCACTAATCAGAACAAATGTGATGAATCCGTTAATACTGATGGATGAAATCGATAAGGTTAGTGATTATGAAGGGGTACGTGCTGATGTGATGGCATCATTGTTGGAGATTCTAGATCCGGAACAAAACGCTACATTTAGAGACTACTATATTGATCATCCGGTGGACTTATCCAAAGTGATGTTTATTTGCACAGCGAATAACTTAGGAGGGATCAGCGCTGCTCTGTTGGATCGGTTGGAGATTGTGCGTATGTCAAGTTATACTGATGAAGAAAAGCAGCATATTGCCAAGGATTATCTGCTTCCAAAAGTCATCCAGGCCACTGGTGTAAGTCCTCAGATGATTGTATTTCGAGAAGATGTGTGGCCACTTATGATAAGGCCATTAGGTTTTGATGCTGGTATTCGCCAATTAGAAAGAAATATTACCACCCTAGTGAGGAAGGTAGCCAAGAAGATTGTGGAAGGACAAGGAACTACTTTCGAAATTACTCCTGAAAATTTCAGAGAATATTTACCTGAAGACTTCGGTGTCTATTCCTGATGAATTAATTCTTATCTAGATATGCCCTGTAATCTTTGTCTTTGAGCATTACTTTCTCTATGGCATCTCGGACAATTTGGGCTT
>CAYVIR010000014.1:840-5527 GCA_964451645.1 uncultured Candidatus Saccharibacteria bacterium
GCTTTATGCATTCTATTCTCCTGTGATGACCACTCCAAGTATCGATCAATCTCTGCGGATATAATCAGAATAAACTTGGAATCGAGTTTCTTTTTAGTGACGTTGACAAAGTCAGCGATGGCTTTGTTCCTCTCGGCAGTAGTGGTATATTCTTTAAACTTGAGGAGTTTAGAATTATGTCCGATGATCGGTCCTGGAATCCTTTTTGCCTCTTCGTTTTTCTTTCGGAGAACCAGAACAAACTTCTTCTCCGCTAGAGCCATGGCAATATGAAATCCTACAGCTCCTGAAGAATAAGTAATATCGGATATTATCAGATCTGAATTCTTTATAGATTGATTCTGCTGCTTCGCCGCTTGTGTGAAGTGCTCTTCCGAAATCACGCCTTCATGAACATCTTCTAGAGTGGATGTAACATAATCTTGGACTTTAAGCCCTAAAGACTTTATATATTTAAGGCCTGACACATACAAGGCTTTTTCCTCGTGAAAGAAGTGTGAAGAACCGGTATAGAAGACACGCATAACAATAAAGGTAATATATATTAAATTCTGTTATATATTATATACTATGAATATATTATTTACTAGGCTTGAAAGAGTATGTTCTTGTCATAAGGGACTCCCATGATTTCTCCCTCTATTGCTTTAAATTCTCTCGTTTCAAGTATATGTTTGGAGCTAATAGGATAGCATAGAGTTATCACGTATCGGCTAAGGACAACAATCCTGATGTCGCTATTTGCAAGAACTCTCTCCAAAGTATTTTTCTTTTGTCTTGAAATGGCTTTGTCAGAATATATCTGGTAAACACCACAATTGAGATTGTCTGTAAGCTTTTCAAGTTCAACTATAGTAGCAGCCCCCGTCCTAAGTGACAAGTCTGTTATCCCGAATAATTTTTGGCCAGTATGTAAAGACCCTACAACTATGTCTGTATTGAATCGGTTTAACTGTTTGGAATGAGACTCCATAGCACTAAATGCTTTCTCATTCATCTCTACGTACAACTTCTCTTCGTCATTTGGATGAATAATTAGCTCACTTCCTATGTATGTATTATTTAAAGAGCTTTGTTTACAAATAGTAACCTGAACTTTAGAATTTAATTCCAACCTTGTCACCCCATATGAATTGGTATTGGACAGATTTAGTTCTAGAGAGACTCCTACTTCTTCAAGTTCATCAAATCTATTTACGATTTCAATGACCTTCTGAAGTCCGGTTTCGCTTTCAATTATATAGTGGTCAACTCCGTTATAGCCATTGCCTAATTTAAGCCTAACGGACTCTTTTGGATTTTGTTCTTTGAGCTTTGCATAACTTTTACGTATGCTTTCCAAGGTGAAGCAGCTATAGCCCGGCAGTGTAAGGTCCTTGTATAGTTCATGGATCTCTTGATGCCAGGAAGGTATATTTTGAGGTTCATCTAGGGTAGGATGCAGTATAGTTTTGTTGCCAAAATTATTTTCTTTGAGTACACACCCTAATACTTGTATCTTCTTGGATTGTAGATACTTCTGAACAGCACTAAATTCCGAGTTTGTGAGTGTTTGTCCGGTGATTAAAATGATCTCTTTATCTTTTTTGAGAAGGGTATTCCCTGTGTACTGGAACTCTTCTTCATAATTTATGAGGTATCCTCCAAACTCAATACCTATTCTAGATAGTTGTTCATGAAAGTACATGTTCCTTTTCAGAAAGTAGTCCTTTTGTATATTATAAATGGCTTTATTCTTTTTTAGATAGACAATGGAAATCATCCTCAAATATATCCGATATATAAAACGCCTAGTAATTATATCAGATAATTACTTAAACTGTTTGTTTTTTAATGGTATGCTTAAAAAATTTCTGTATTCTTGTTAAACTGATATTTATGAAAATGAAATTACCTTTCCTACATAAAAAGAATACGACTGATGAAGAAGTTCTTCTGGCATTGGATGTCGGCACTGAATTCGTCAAAGCCGTTCTGTTCATAACGGACGAGGGATCCACAGTCTTAAAGGTTATTGGCTATGGGAAGAGTAGGCAAAATATTTCGGCGATGAAGGGTGCGATGGTTATAAATATTGAACATGTTGTCAATGCATGTGATAGGGCGATAGGCGAGGCCTTAAGCAATGCGGATAGTATAATGACCGAGAAGATGGGGAGTGAATATGTTACCCCTGCACCTGAGAAAGTGATAATTGGAATTGCGGGTGAGTTGGTAAAGGGAGTAACAATAATGGCTGACTACAGCAGAGAGGCTCCAGACGAAAAAATTGAAAGTAGAGAGATAGCCGAAGTGCTTACCAGCGTGAAGGAACATTCCTTTGCACAGGCTCTTATGGATATTTCAGAGGAAACAGGTATTGAAGCCAAGAGACTTCAAGAGGTCAATACTAAAATTAATGCTACATATATTGATGGTGTACAGGTAGATCATCCATTGGGAATGACGGGGGAGAATATCAGTTATCGTGTATTTTCTACGTTTGCTCCGTCTTTGCATGTAAATTCATTAAAAGAAATAGCCTCACAGCTTGGACTAGAGATTCTATCTATAGAGGTTGAACCTTATGCTATAGCTAGAGCTGTAAAAGAAGCCAAGAAGGATAATTTTTCGGCAGTAATAATTGACATCGGCGGTGGAACTACAGATATTGCAGTGATCGAGAAAGGCAGTGTGGTGGCTACCAAAATGTTTGCGTACGGTGGAAAGGTTTTCACAAAAAGGATTGCATCAAGATTAAGATTGCAGATCGAGGATGCAGAGACAACAAAAATTGAATATAGCAAAGGAACTTTAAGCGAAGCACAGTCCAGGGCCATTCGTGAAATGCTCAATAACGATTCCTTGGTATGGGCAAGAGGAGTAGAATTATCTTTGGCGGAGATTGAGGATATAGATAAATACCCTCAGTTATTCTATTTGTGCGGAGGTGGATCAGAATTGCCTGAAATGAAAGAGGTGATGCTAGAATACCCTTGGCTTCAGTCTTTACCGTTTATTAAGCACCCCCGAATAAAGTATCTATATCCTAATCAACTTGAAGATATAGAGGATCTAACGCGCAGCGTGAAAGGCCCTGAGGATATTGCGCCTCTGGCCTTAGCGAGGATGTATTTTGAATTAGAGAAATAACTATGCAGACAATTGAAAAAATCTTTGTTGAACCCGATGATGAAATTATCTTTATCGTGGAGAAAATTATTAAAGTCCCCACTTCTAGAGTAATCCTGGTTATTCCGGCTACGAGCGCAGTGGTAAGCAGTGTAATCAGTCTGAAGCTTCTTTCGAGGCAATTGCTGGAGTCGAATAAAACCTTAGTTATGGTAACAGATAATCCTATCGGAAAGAAATTGGCAGAAAAAGCCAATCTTATAGTACGGGATAAAATCAGCCTTGTGGACAAGTTTGCGTGGGAGGAAGCATTAAGTCTGAAAAAAAGTCTGGGAGAACATAAAGAGGAGATAAAAAAAGAGCTACTTTCTTCAAGAGTGCCAGATGAGATAGAAGATGAATCTGAAGATGACATAAAGCAGGAGGAGCCTGAAATGGCTGTCCCTGATGTGAAACCTAAAGAAGTTAACTTGCCGGATCCAAGAGATATTTATGCCGAAAAATCCAGGCTTCATCCAAAGGTCATGACTATTAAAGGCATTACCGTTATTGCCGGAGGTGACATTAAAGATCTTCCGAGTATGTCGTCAGATGCCCCTCTAGTTACGGATGAGAAGGATGATAGAAACGTTGTAAAAAAAGAGGTCATATCTCCGGCAATTCGACCGGAAGAGGAGAGGCCTTCGCGGGTAGCAAAAAGAAGATTAGATAAGCTGTCGTCCCGACCTAAGAGTAGATTAAAGAAAATACTGGCTATTCTCGCAATATTTGCGGGTATTATAGTGCTGCTTGTGTTGTCTTTTCTTTTCTATAGTTATAAATCGGCTAGTGTAGATATTGCCGTGAGTTTCAACCAATCTGAAGGTCAAATAAATCAACCCATTGTTGTTTCTACCATTGCCACCAATATCGACAGTGAGAATTTGGTTATACCTGCCTCGTTAGTGGCTATAGAAGAGGCCTCTTCAGCTGATGCGATTGCTACTGGCAAAAAGAAGACGGGAGAGTACGCACAAGGAGTTATAGATATCAGAAATAAAAGTACGGAATCCGCTGTTAATCTTTCCCAAGGTCAAATACTCATAGATATCTCTAGCAATCTTCAATACGAGTTGACTCAAAATGTGGCCATACCTATAGATCAATATCAAAGAGATGTAAGTATCAAGGCAAAGAACTTCGGCGAGGAGTATAATATTCAGGATGAGCAATCTACCTTCAGAATTGAGGGATTTACAACTGATAAATTAATTGGCTTTGGATTTAGAGATATTACGGGAGGGAAGACCGAGGAAATTACAGTGGTGTCGAAAGAAGATGTCGCAAAAGTAAGAAAAGATCTTGAAACAGCCCTCAAAGGGAATCTTCAAACGAGTCTCAAGTCACAGCTGTCTACAGGTGAAATATTATTGGAAGGCTCTGAGAAATATGAAGAAGTATCCTTCGATCAAAGTATCCAGATAGATGAGGAAGCCGAGAATTTCTCCATAAACCTCAAAATGAAGGCAACGATGGTGAAGGTTAAAGAGGAAGATGTGCAGGCCATAGCTGAGGAGATTATCAAAAAAAGTGAGCG
>CAYVIR010000014.1:5537-12457 GCA_964451645.1 uncultured Candidatus Saccharibacteria bacterium
TCGAGGTCGTGGCGCTCTGCTTCATGTTCGACCTGGAAGCCTGCCTCGCGGGCAGCCTCGCTGGTCACCGGGCCGATCGTGACCACCTTCGGTCCGAAGCTGGCGGGATCGACAACTCCGGTCCGGATCAGGTTGTGGACCGAAGAGGCGGAAGTGAAGGTAGACGATTTTGAAGTCAAAAACGTTAAGGTAGAAGGAGATAAGGTCAGTTTTGAACTTGTTGCATCGGGCGAAGTTAATGAAAATCTAAAATTGGAAGAACAAAAAAGCCATATTACCGGTAAGGGCATTGGAGAAGCTGAGGCCTATCTAGAAGGACTGGAACAGATAGACCAGGTAACTATTGAATATAAACCCGATTTTATTCCTGCCAGGTTTAGAAAAATTCCGGCAAATACAGACCAAATAAAGTTTAAGTAACTTTACAGGAATGTAAGCGGTTCCTGCATTGTAGACAGGAATGCTTGACAATCGTTGGTGGTTTGTCATAGAATTTGAAACTTATCAAACGAAGCTTTTGACTGCTAATTTCTCTTTTATATATTTATAGTTTATTTATTAAACATAGTTCAATATGGCAAAAGTAAATCTCAAACCATTAGGAGGCAATATCATTGTCAAACCTGTAACGGAGAAATCAGTTGCGGGAATCGTTCTTCCAGATACAGTCGATCGGGAAAAGCCTCAAAAGGGAGAAGTAATTGCATTAGGAAAGTTAGATTTCTATGTCAAAGTAGGGGATATTATACTCTTTAAAAAGTATTCACCTGATGAGATAGACGTGGACGGAGAGGATTATCTAATTATGGATGAGGATGCTGTATTGGCTATATTACCTAAATAATTTAATTTTAAAGTTTATTTAAAATGGCAAAACAAATCATTTTTGACGAAAAAGCCAGAAGAGAATTAAAAAAAGGTGTGGATAAACTCGCTAATGCAGTCAAGATAACATTGGGCCCTAAAGGAAGGAATGTATTACTCGGGAAATCTTATGGGAGTCCGCAAATAACTAAGGACGGAGTAACCATTGCTAAGGAAATAGAATTGGAGGATAAGCTTCAGGATGCCGGAGCACAGATTGTAAAAGAAGCAGCAACGAGAACTGTTGATAAAGCCGGAGATGGAACCACAACTGCTGTCGTGCTTACCCAGGCTATAATTACTCAGGGTTTTAAGAATATTGCTGCAGGAGCCAATCCCATGGAAATCCGAACTGGGATAGAAAAGGGTGTAAGAGCGGTAGTAGAAGAACTGAAGGCCATGTCAAAGCCAGTTAAAGGGAAGGAAGAAATTAGAAAAGTTGCAGTAGTGAGTGCAAATGGCGATGAGGAGATTGGAGAGATTCTCTCGAGTGTGATGGATAAAGTAGGAAAAGAAGGTGTTGTAACTGTGGAAGAAGGTCAGACATTTGGACTAGTGGAGAAATATGTAGAGGGTATGCAATTCGATAAAGGCTACATCTCTCCGTATTTCGTTACAAATGGAGAAAACCTGACTGCGGAGATAAGAAACCCATACATTTTGATCACGGACGGTAAATTATCTGCTATAAAAGATATGCTTCCTGTCGTAGAGAAGATAGCTCAATCGGGAAGAAAAGATATTGTAATAATTGCAGAGGAAGTCGAAGGAGAAGCTCTTGCGACTCTTATCGTGAATAAATTAAAAGGTATCCTAAATGTTGTGGCAATAAAGGCTCCCGCCTTTGGTGACCGCAGAAAAGAGATGTTGAAGGATATTGCAGTCCTTACTGGAGGGTCGGTGATCTCTGAAGAGATCGGTAAGAAATTGGAGAATGCTGAATTAGAAGATTTGGGGAAGGCAGAGAAAGTAATAGTGAGTAAAGAAGAAACAATAATCGTCAACGGTGAAGGCGATGATGCTGCAATACAAAGTAGAATCGAACAAATAAAGAACGAGATTAGCAGGACTGATTCTGATTATGATAAAGAGAAGTTGCAAGAGAGATTGGCAAAGCTTACAGGCGGAGTGGCCGTAATTGAAGTAGGTGCGGCAACCGAAGTAGAGATGAAAGAGAGAAAGGATAGATTAGACGATGCACTCCAGGCCACTAGGGCGGCCATTGAGGAAGGAGTAGTACCAGGGGGCGGAGTGGCCTTGATAGATGCCAGGGCTGCACTCTCAAAAGTGAAGGTGAATGACGATGAACAGATTGGCCTTAATATTCTCACTAGAGCCTTAGAGGAACCGGCACGTCTGATCGCTGAAAATGCGGGCAAAGAGGGATCAGTGATTGTAAGCCAAATGGGCAAAGGTAGAGGCTACGATGCAAGGAAAGAAGAATTTGTAGACATGATCCAGGCCGGTATTCTCGATCCGGTTAAAGTCACAAGACTGGCCTTGGAAAATGCTGCATCGGTTGCAAGTCTCTTACTCACCACTGAAGCAGTGGTCGTAGAGAAGCCAAAGAAAGATGAACCCGCCATGCCAAATCCTGGTGCAGGGATGGATATGATGTAAAAGATCCCAATTAAAACTAAAGGCCCCCGCAGACCCACGCACAAGCGATGGGAAAGCGGGGGTCAAGTTTTATTGAAGACAGACATGCTTTCCTCTACAATGGTATTAAAGTATTAAAATAATGCTAAATATATTCAATCGTTATGTTTTGAACTTCGTTGTCTGGTGGTACCTTGTGGAAGCAAGAATCTTTATTAGTAAGGTGTTCGGGTATTGGATCTATATGATGCAGTTTTTGAACATTCTCCCCATGCTGACGAACCTATTCACGCCTTTATATCAAGACTATACCAAATTAGGCCGTATAATAGCTTTCCCTATAAGATCCACCTGGGCATTTATGGGAATAGTTATTCAATTAATATTAATCCCCCAGATGGTTTTGATGATAATTCTATATGTTTTGATGCCGTTAGCACCAATCTGGGGGGTATTTTCCTATTTAGCAAACATGTGAGGAGATGTTAAAAAAAGTAAGAAATTTAGGGGAGTATAAAGGAAGAACCCTTGTGGTAGATTTTAGCTATCTGGGAAGGGAATTCGGAGTAAGGCGATTGATAGAAACCACTGAGAAATTCCTTGGCTCTCTCTTTTCCCTCGGAGCGATGATTCTCACGTTTACTGGAATTCTCTGGGAATTCTTCCAAGAGGGTAAGTTCATATTTCTCAGCTTGCATAATGTCGATTCAATTTCGAAATTATTTTTGTTTATTGCACTTGGCATGGTCGCTTATGGAGCTTATCTACTACGGGATAGAGATTTATTTTTAGATAGTATTAAACTTAAGAACTTAGATCAATTAAAGAAGGATATTGGAAATAAGTCCGGCGAATTAAATATCACTGATTATTTTGATCACGACCTCATAAATGTAGTCGATGAAGTGCTTGCGGACACAAAGACTCGTGGTTTTTTGATAGATCTCATCAAAGAACTTGCTGACAGACCACAGGTTTTGCTGGCTGCTTCCCGATTGGGTCTATCAAAGGAGAAATTTTTGGAATTGCATAAACAGCTCACCGTCGAAGATAGAAGACTTGAAGTTGAAGAATTGGCTGGAATTTTAGAAAAGAGCTTCGTAATAGCCATAGAAAATAATTTTTTACGGGTCGATGAACTTGCAGTATTTATCTACCTCTGTAGGACGGTTTTGAAAGAAGAGCTTTTGAAAGTTGAAGTGAGAGATGCTGAAGTTGATGCGATGTTGCTCTGGGCAGAGAATCTCAATAAAAAGAATAGATATGTAAATGAAATAAAGAGAAAGGGAACCTTAAAACCGACTTCTACTGTTAACAGGTCGTATACATCGGTATTTTCTCCCAATCTGACGAAATTCTCGAGAGATTTTACAGCGGAGGTCGTAAAAGGGGATTTTGAGCTATCATATGCCAGGGAAAAAGAATTGCAGACCTTGACTGAGATGATCACTGCTGGAGAGTCGAGTGCTACGCTTGTGATTGGTGAACCAGGTGTAGGAAAGACGACATTTATCAAGAATTTAGGTGTGAAAATGGTAGTCGAGGATGTCCCGAAAACTATTCAAGATATGAGGTTGGTGGGCTTTGATTTTAATAGGGCGTACGCTCTTTCGGAGAGTGAGCAAGGATTTAAAGCGGTGGTTGAAAGTGTGTTGGAGGAAGTTGCCCGAGCAAAAAATATTATTCTTGTGATAGATGATTTAGATGAACTCACAAATGTAAGGCGTGAATTGAGTGCGGAGATAATGAATCTAATAACAGATGCTATGGATGTTCATAAAATCCGTATCGTGGCCACAAGTTCTGTTGAGGGTTACTCCAGACACATTAAGCCTTTTCAAGCTTTGGATTCAATCTTTAATAAGCTGAAGATTGAGATTCCTTCGGATGAAGTTGCAACTCAAATCTTATTTGATTTTATACCGAGGTTTGAAGAGGAGTTTAAAGTGAAGATCTCTTTTGAGGCTGTGGCAAGGACAGTGGATTTGTCTCATAGATTTGCTTTTGAGAGGGTGTTGCCGGACAAAGCGATAGAAATACTTCAAGAAGCGATTTCAAAAGGAATAGCTGAGGGGAAAAAGATAATAGACGAGAAATTGGTCGACGAGTTAATTGCAGGGAAGGTGGGTGTTTCAATTGGAAGTATAGATATTAAAGAGTCAGCTGTCTTAGCTAAACTGGAAGAGGAATTACACAAGCGTATTATAGGGCAAAACCAAGCTGTGGATGCCGTTGCGTCTGCTCTAAGGCGTTCTAGAGCTGGCCTGACAAATAAAAGTCGGCCTGTCGCGAGTTTCCTTTTCTTTGGTCCTACTGGTGTTGGGAAAACAGAACTAGCTAAAACAGTTGCAGAAATCTATTATGGGGCAGAGGATAAGATGATACGTCTGGATATGTCTGAATACCAGGAGGAGGTGAATTTAGGCAGATTAATCGGTCAGCAGCAAGGTGAGGAGTTTTTGGGAGGGTTTCTAACCGAATCTGTTAGATCTAAGCCGTTTTCTTTAATACTTCTGGATGAAATTGATAAAGCTAATCCCAAAGTTCTGGATCTATTCTTGCAGATTCTAGATGAGGGAAAAATAAAAGATGGCTTAGGCAGGGAAGTTGTCTTCACAAATACGATAATAATAGCCACCTCTAATGTAGCCTCTGGAGAAATCGCGGATTTGATATCACAAGGGAAAAGGTATAGTGAGGTATATGAAGTGATAGTACCAATGTTAAGACAGTTTTTAAGGGTGGAGTTCCTAAATAGATTTGATAAGTTGATAATGTTTAAGCCTTTGCTTAGAATGGAAGTAGAAGAGATCGCCGGGATTTTGATGAAAGGCGAGGTGAAAAAACTTTACGAAAAGGGCATTAGGCTGGAATATAGTGATAAGCTACTTGGGGAACTTGCAAGTATTGGCTTTAGCCCGGTTTATGGAGCAAGGGAGATGAGAAGGGTTATTACTGACAAAGTAGAAGACAAGATAGCAGAGTTGATCATTTCCAATGAACTGAGGACAGGTAATAAACTAGTGATCGATAATTTAGATAAATTTACCGTTATTGAATGAGAAAAATATTATTTGCACTATTTCTGTTTTCCGCTTTTTGTCTCATATCTCCTATTAGCGCTCAAGCTGCAGGATGGACTTCCGTAAGGCATTGTAGAAGCGACCAAATGTCTCCCGACAATATAAGATCCTATATCAAGGCACCAGAAGGGGAGGACCCGCAAGCAATAATAGATGTACTTAATTCGATGGACGTTTGTGTAAGAAATGACGTTACGAGATTCGAAATATCCAAGTTGGAAGGAGATACAATTAAATATTGCAATAGTGGTCAAGGGAAGGTAGTAATGAGAGATATGACTTCTCCTGATATATATGAGCCATTCTGTTGCCCTGATAATTTTTCTCTCAAACCCGAGGGAGGAGGGTGTTGCCCTGATAACTCCATTGGATCTGACTATGATGTTAATGGCGCGGCTGTTTGCATTCTCCCAGGCGGTCAGCGCCCGCATCCTGCGCTTTCATCGCCTTTAGTTCCTGAACCGGTGACAGATGATATACAGGTATTTACTGTCGGAGAAGAGAGGTGGCAGTGTCCGGCGGAAGATTGTCTGATGGATGTGGCCCCAGGGAATGCAGCCCAGCAGCTACTTTCCAGCAACTCTACTATCGCGACTCCCCTTACCATGGGACAAAGAGCTGCGTATAATTGTATGGCACAGGGAACATCTCTGAGTGGGCATATAGATAGTGCGG
Source organism: uncultured Candidatus Saccharibacteria bacterium (assembly GCA_964451645.1). Taxonomy (GTDB): domain Bacteria; phylum Patescibacteriota; class Dojkabacteria; order B142; family OLB20; genus JAJTYI01. Next base: position 11,759 of record CAYVIR010000014.1, read on the forward strand.
GCGCCACGATACCTGCAGATATGTTCTGTGCTTTTCAGGCCGCTGTTCCTGCTCCTATCGCCACTTTATTGAGTAGCAATAGTGATATCAGCAGTTGTCTAGAAATTGAAGGTTCGGAGCAGGAAAGATGCTTAGAGTGTCTAGGGAAGAACGTAGATGCGAGGCAAAACGGAGAACCAGAGTCATTTGTTTATAGCTCTATAGGATGTGTAGATACACGGCAAGACCAGTTTATAACAAGATTATTTCAAATCGGACTAGGCACGATGTCAGGGATTGCTGTGATTCAAGTAATGTGGGGGTCGGTAGAAATGCAAAGTACCGATCCCGCAAAGATTCAACAAGGGAGAGAAAGGGCTGTGGCAGCTCTAGTTGCATGTTTGACCATTGCAGCTGCCATACCTATATTGCAATATATAGGTATAAGTGTAACTCAGTTACTCCCGTCTTCCTTTCTTAATTAATTAAAATATGAAATGAAAAAACAATTTTGCTTAATAATGACCAGTATCTTTTTATTAAGTGCGTTTGTATTTCCCGTCTCGGCAGTGACTTTGATTGAAAACCCAGTCAGTGATGCTTTCAAGGACTTCCTGACTACGGTCAGCACTGTCTCCAGATGGGTGAGGGGATTAGCCGTGCTAGTTTATATTGGTATGCTGCTTTATGCCGGTTATACCAGAGAGACGGCAGGGTCAG
>CAYVIR010000015.1:0-11877 GCA_964451645.1 uncultured Candidatus Saccharibacteria bacterium
TTCTATCCTGGCCCACACCAATAACCCATGCACCTCTAGCCTTAACTTCGGCAGCTGCCGACAGCATATTTTCATAATTTTCATCATTCCCAGTAATGACGAATACCGGAGTTCCTTGCGAAACTAATGCCAATACACCGTGTTTTAATTCCCCTGCAGCAAATCCCTCGAAATGCTTATATGTAATTTCCTTTACTTTCAAGGCCGCTTCCAATGCAATATTGTAATTCTGCCCTCTGCCTAGTACAAAGAAGTGTTCCTTTTGAACCAATCTTGAACTTAATTCCTTAATATGATCAAATAACTCCTGTGTAAAATAGTTTTCGAGGTCCTCAGCGACTTTATGAATTTTTGCTTTATATTCAGCATGCTTTCCTACTAACGTGCCAGCCAGAAGAAGCCCCCATGCCTGTTTGGCCGTAAAAGCCTTTGTGGACGCAACACAAATCTCTGGTCCTGACCTACAGAAATATGCAAACTCGGACATTCTGCTGGTTGTGGACCCTACCATATTTACAAGACTAGCTATTCTAGTGCCATTTTGCCTGGCTGCTTCTAAAGCTTCGATAGTATCTGCGGTTTCCCCACTTTGACTAAAAGCGATTATTAAGTCATCTTTAGAAAAAATTTTTCTATAACTATCAATCTCATATGATTTAAGCTCGATCGCTTTAATATTTGCAATATTCCTTAAGAAATAGGCAACTTGCCCAGCTGCAAAATTGGCCGTCCCTGCACCGACAGTATAGACAGTACTTGCTTTCTTTATTGCTTCTATTATGGGGGCCAGGTCCTCATTCGAATATGCGGTGGCCTCTTTCAAGGTATGTTTTTGTTCGACGATCTCTTTAAGCATATAGTGTTCAAAACCTTCCTTGTTTATTTCGGTTTGGGTTTCATCCAATTCTTTAATCTCAATCTTAATTTCCTCCTGTGTGTTCACATTCCACATTCTTAAAGTCCCATGTTTATACTCAATCATCTCCATGTCGTTCACAAAGATTGCTTTATTTGTTTTATCAAGGAAAGACAGGGTGTCCGAAGCAAAGAAATACTCATCCTCTCCAACACCGATAACAAGGGGAGAACCATTCCTAACTGCCACAATTCTGTCGTCAATTGTAGATAGTGCAATTATTGTATTTCTCCCTTTAAGTTCTAAAAATGTTTCTCTCACAGCATCCTTAAACTTCTTAGTAATTTTTAGATGCTCCTCAATCAAATGGACTATGACTTCAGTATCAGTCTCACTCTCAAATTTATATCCTTTGTTAATCAAATCTCTCTTTAATTCTTGATAATTTTCTACAATGCCGTTCTGTGCCAATACGAAAGAATTATCAGAAGCAAAGTGGGGGTGAGCGTTTACATAAGTTACCCCTCCGTGAGTTGCCCATCTCGTATGTCCAACCCCAATATGAGAGGTAGGTAACTCATCGACCTCATGTAGATCTCCTATTGCCCCTACTTTTTTTACAACTTTGATGGTCTTCTCTTCTTCACTCCCTGTAACTACCGCAACACCCCATGAGTCATAACCTCTATACTCAAGTCTCTTCAAACCTTCAAATATGATATCCCCTGCATTCTTTTTACCGACATAGCCAAAAATTCCACACATAATAAATGAGTCATAAAATATTAAATGAAAGGAGAAAAGACTATTTAGAGTTTTGTACCTATATCTTAAGTTTTTGTCTCTTTAATTTAAGGCTGGTCTACAGCCTGACAGCACCCGCTGATTAAGTTTTATTTTAAATAGAATAAAACTTTTCGATAACTGCCACCTCGTATCCCGCCCTCAGAATCTAAGCTTAGATTCTGAGGGCGGGACCATACGCTATATTTAATTATCAATTAAAATTATCTCCTAGGTTTTTTAACGTTAGTAGCATTGTATAATCACAATAGATCATTTGTAAACCCTAATAAAAGTTGAGATCTTCAAAATGCATCTCCAGTCGAGACATTCTTTATGTCTTTGTGAACAGGGCCCATGTCTCCCAAATCCTCAGCAGCTTCCGGGGGTAATCCTAGTTGCTTTAAGAGAAGCATCCCAATTTGGACATCTAGTCCAGGAACACGTTCTTGTCCGGGGAGTTCTTTTGTACTATGTACAGTATATCCTTTACCCTTAAGACTCTCCCTTATGGTAAATGTCGCACTGGCCGTATCATTTAAACCATTTAAATAAGAAGTATCGCCTTCATATTGATCGAATATTTCATTGCCGTCTACTACATTTCTTGCGACTACATGAACCGAGGGAGAATCCAGGCTTACATCGGTGATATTTATATCCAAAGGCCTATCTTTATGAGCTGCGTTATATGCCACTATGGATGCAGGCCTGGTCTCATTAGCTGTCAATCCGACCGCCGCATCTATTTCATAGCGTAGTAAAGCGGAATTTATATCTTCATCTTCAAAAAGTAAGGTAGAGGCCCCTTCGGCAAGCCCTTGACAAGCTAAAAGCGAACTATCAATAACTTTCTCTTGAGTTTCTCCATTCTCTTCGGAGCCTATCCAAATTCTAACATTTGCAGGCCTATACTTAACTAAATTCCTGACTATCTTTTTAAGATGATCTTCGTCATATACTACCTCTTTAACTCCTTCAAGTTTAGAGGATGCCTTAATAAAACTCCTGTGGGCTTGAAATTCTCTCCAAGCTTCAGCAAACATGTCAACTTCTCTCTCTGGGAGTGTGTTTACTTCTGGGTCTGGGTCTGGGTCTGGCTTTGGGTTTGCCTCTGCGCTCATAGTGCTGTATTAAAAATTAGTATTTACCTCTGTTGCATAAGCTTCTACCGTACTGTTATAATCATACAGTTTTACAGATAATAATGGCAAACAAGGACGCACTTACAGGTAAAAAAACAATGTTCGGGGGGAACCGAAAACATAGACGTGGATCTTCTGGAGGAGGAGGAGCATGGTCTTTTCGTGCTCAGAGAACATTACGACAATGGAAACCAAACCTTAGAAAAGTCAGACTAGAGAATGTGCTCTCTGGAAGGATCGAAAGCCTCAAAATATCAATGAAAACATACAAGAAACTTCGCCAAGGGAATGTATTGGAGAATTATCGAATTCCTGTTAAAAATTCCTAATAGTTTGAGACTTATTTATTGAATATACTTACTAGTATATGCTTTCACGTCAAATTTCTTTTCCATGCCAGAAAGACCCATATACCTGATATTCCCAAATACTGGCCTTGGAAACCAAGGCCGGTCATGTAAACCTCCTATCGCCCATGCAATACCTACGTAACCGTTTGGATCGCGACCGTCAAATTCATATTTGTCATTTAGATATATCGCGATTTGAAATGCCTCTTCCGGGGTTGTAATCCATTCAAGGATCTTCTTTGCCCAGTACATCCTGAGATACCCATGCATTTTCCCTGTCAGGAGCATCTCCTGTTGACAGGCATTCCATAATTCATCGTGAGTTTCAGCCTTTTCAAATTGTTCTAAGGTATAGATATACTGTCTTTTATCATTTCGATGCTCATTTAATGACTTCTTAGCCCATTCCGGAATTCCTTTAAAATTATCATACTCTTGATTATAGTAACAAAAATTGTCTGCTAGTTCTTTCCGAATAACTAATTCCTCGATAAAAACAGTGGCATCTTCTTTGAGCTCTGTTTCCTTTATTTTATTTAAAATTGTTTGAGCAGAAATCTGCCCAAAATGTAAATATGCGGAGAGATTTGAAGTAACTGCTTTCAGCGGATTATTTTTATATTCCGAATAATATTTAAGTCTATCCTCAATGAATTCATTCAACTCTCTTTTTGCTTCAACTTCCCCTGAGCTAATTACATTCTCAGAAGGGGAGAGGCTTCGAATATACAATTTACCTTTTAATTCTAAAATAGAATTATTCCCTTTACCTTTGCCGCCGAATGGATGAACTTTAAGCTTAGGATATGTTGTGGCAAACTCAGATAAATATGTATTAATTTTTGGACGAACTGTCCTTGCGGAATATTCTTGTTTATTCGAGGCAAGCCAAACCGGGACAATATTATGAGCATCTACCTCCCACAATGGGATATTGATGGCATTAAGTACTTCTTTTTTCCATTTTTTCGCAATGCGTAGAGGTGAAAAGTCTGTAATTAATGCCCCGGCAGTGTAATCCTGTATTGCTTTTGGGATGACATCTTGAGGTTTACCAAGCTGAACTACCAATGGAATGTGGAATTTTTGCAATTCCAACTCAAGTAATTCCAGGCCATCAAGCATGAAGTCGTATTGTCTTCTTTCTGCATTTAGAAAGTTCTCCTGAAGACAAAAAAGTACCACTAATGGTTGTTTGTGTTTTAGTGCACTTGCCTGAGCAGTTAAGAGCGACCAATTATCATGGGCTCTTTGTTCACGTGTCATCCAGTATATAATACTTCCGGATATATAATCCTTATCGTTAAGCTTGCGAATTCTTTTTGGATTTATTTCCATTGGGGATCATAAACTATTACAGTTTATTATACTTCTTACTCTGCTTTTTGCTTGTACATTTCACCTGATGCATAATATTGCATTAGGATGCCAAGTACTAAACCACTTACAATTACCCCTGAATTAATCATCTTCAAAATTTCATCAGTTGTAAACCACTTCATTTCTCTTATGGCCTCATCGCCTTCTCCTAATTCTTCTTTCCCTTCCTCCTGATCAAAACCTGTAGCTAAGTAGCAATGATTGTAAGTGGTTTCAATTGAAGGAGCAAAGTAAAACTTCCCAAGATATTTCCAATTTTTTGCATTGTAACCTGTTTCTTCAATTAATTCTTGTTTTGCTCTAATGAGGTGGTCTTCACCTTCATGATAACCTCCAGTTATAAAATTCCATATCCATTGCTTTATTGGATACTTATACTCATTTATCATTAGCAATTTCCCATCTTTTTCTGCAATTACTATTATTCCGGGTATTGCATTCAAGTATGAATACATTCCCTTTGTATCGTCTGGGTGAATAATTTGATCTTCGTAAAATCTCATCCATTTCGATTCATATACGATTTTTGAAGAGAGTGTTTTCCATGGGGAGTCATTACTCATTTTTCAATATCTTTTAAAAAATTGAATACTTCTTCAGTATGTCCCTTTACATTAACGGTTGGCCAGGTTTTAATAATTTTGCCTGTTTCGTCTAGTATAAAAGTAGAGCGAATAACACCAAGCCCGATTTTTCCGAATATTTTCTTTTCCTGCCAAACTCCGAAAGCTTTTGCTAATTCATGATCTGTATCTGACCAGAGTTCGAAGTTGAGCTCGTGTTTACCTTTAAATTTGAGGTGACTTTCTACAGAATCAGAACTGATACCAACAACCTTAAAACCAAATGATTTAATCTTTGAGTAAAAGTCACGGAAATCGCATGCTTCCCTTGTACAACCTGGTGTGAAGTCTTTTGGGTAAAAATACAAAATAACCCCGCTCCCTATCAGGGTAGATAAACTCACTATTTTATTTTCAAGATCTTTAAGTTCAATCTCAAGAGGAGCCGAATCACCAATAACAAGCATAGTATTAAATTATAAATTAAAGAAAGTGCCTACTAGAAATGCTGCCAAAGCAGCAGTCCCTCCGATAAGGACAACTTCTAGGATAGATTTGGTTAATCCGCGATCAATAACTTTTCCTTTCAATAACCCGAGGAGAATTAAGGCAGAGAAAGTCCCGGCAATAGAAATTCCGAAGCTATGACTAACCGAGAATTCGAAAAAGTAGGGGAGTAGGGGGATAAAGCCGAATGTCAGAAAAGATAAAAAGGTGACCAATCCTGTAACATATGGATTAACTTTCTCCGGATTTGGAAGTTCAAGGTCGTATTGCATCATCCACTGCAGCCAATATTTAGGATTTCTCTGATATATATTTACCAAATTTTTCGATTCTTCCTCTGCAAAACCTTCCTTTTTTAAAATACTCACAGTCTCGGCAATTTCATAACTACGGTTATGCTCCAGTTCGTGCTCCTCTTTATCCTTCGCAACCTTGTAAACCTCTTTTTCCGATTTGATTGACAGAAAATTTCCGAGTCCCATAGACAATGCATCTGCAAATAAATTGGCTAATCCGAATAGAAGTACAGTCAAAAAGGATAGGGTAACTGTCGTTTCTTCTCCTAAATTAGCCCCATTGAAGCCCGCAACCACGGCGAAAGTAGTAACAATACCATCGTTGCCGCCATATACAATTTCTCTTAAATAGTTGGAAAATATCTGCTTTGTTTTTTGCATAAAATTACCACATAGTTTTAAATATTCTTTCGTATTTTCGCAGCAATTTCCGCTAATTCAGAATCACTAGCTCTCTTGGAACTGTGCGACGAGACATACCCTGGGTATTCATTAAAAAACAAATCTATATCCGATTCGATTGGTCTCCAATCTTCTGTGGAAGTTCCATGCATCGGATAAAGCTTCGAATGAATATGATTCACTCCAAATCCTTCAAAAACCATTCCAGTTCTCCCTACATCCTCAAAACTTCTGTCAAGAAGTAAGGCAACTTTTTTAGTTGCGACCATGAGATCAGTCAATACCTGCCCAGGGAGTTCAGCAAAGTAACTTGTATAATGCTTTTTCGGGATTACTAACGACGTTCCAACTGTGTTCGGGTAAATATTTAGAAAACCGAGATGGTTTTCATCCTCCCAGATATTATGTGAAGGGGCTTGACCTTGAGCAATTCTACAAAAAATACAATCTTTATCGTACATGAAAATAGTTTAAAAGAAATTACTTTCTTTTATTTTTCTTATTTTTGTTTTTCATATTTTTGAGACTTTCTTCCTCCTTGGGTGTCACCTCTTTGATAGAAGGTTCCTTTTTCCTATCGAGTTTATCAAGACCGAGTTTCTTTACACCAAAGTATACTATTGCCGCAATAACAATAAAATCAATAATATTCGAGAGGAAGCTCCCAAGTTTTATTTCCGCACCCGACAATATAAATGTATAAGTGGTAAGTCCTTGTGCTTTTCCAAGCAAAATCCCTAAAAGTGGATTGACAATATCACCTACAAGTGAAGTGACAAGTTTGGAGACAGCTCCTCCTAGAATAAAACCCACTGCAAGACCCACTACTCCTTGCTCTCTTATGAAATTCATAAAGTTCTTCATGAAAAGAAAAAAAGATAAATTAATTTTTAAATAATAACATACACAAGCAATAGTATGTCTAGCCTACCAGCTTTACATTACCACTAGTAAAATTAAACAAACCTGTTATAATTATATTGTTAGTTTACAGTTTTAGTGTTCCCAAATTATTTAAGATACTAATTCCGTAGAACTAAGTTTATTTTTTTATTTTTTATTCCTCTAATGGAAAAAAACAAGTTATTTATAGGCAATGTAGCCTATGCGACAAAAATCGAGACTTTAGTAGAGCTGTTCTCGGAATTTGGTGAAGTTGTAGAATCATACAAACCAGAAGGAAAAGGCTTTGCGTTCATTACTTACAAAACCGAAGAAGAGGCAACCAAAGGAATGGAAGCACTAAACGGAAAAGAAGTTGATGGAAGAGAAATCTTCGTAAGCGTCGCACGACCAAGAGAAGAAAGACCAAGACGAGACTACGGAGACAGAAGTTAAGTCAAATCTTACTTTGACCCCCTCGAAAGAGGGGGTCTTTTTATTTTACTTTCAGATAGTCTAAATTAAATCTTTAAGATTGAATGTATTGTTATTCGTGCATGGCCCAGAATTTGTCCCAAGATTTAATACTCTCTAAGTTCAACCTAGTTCCTTACCTTCTGTTTTAGGCTAAGAACAAGGCAAATAATCCCAATCAAACTAATAGTAATCCCAATACCTATAAAAGCATTTTGATAGCCAAAGGTAGTCGATATTACACCAACAGTCAGATATAGTCCCATTACAACTAGTTCGACAAAAAAACTTTTCACAGAAATTATTGTCGCACGTACACTTTCTTCTTTTACTTGATGTTTTAACCTACTTTGCATAACTACATCTATCAATTTAAAAAGAAAGCTTAGAATTAGTAGCAGAGCCAATAACTGAACATTATAAAAGTAAGATGCAATTAAAAGTAAAAGGCCATTTACACAAAACAAAAATTCGAAAAATGTATTAGATTTGCTTTCAACTTTATAGGCGATTGTACTAGCTAGCACTTGAACTAAACCATAAATAACAAAAAAAATACCTAACCCCGATTTTACTAAACCTGCTTCATTCGCAAAAATAGACCAATATTCATCTAGAGCACCAAATACACCTTGTGCCAATGACATAAAAATGATTATTCGAAAGATTGAGGTGTTTTTTAAGCTGGCTTCCAGTCCTTTTTTTAATAGAGCAAAATAACGTTTTTCCTCAGTAGAAACAACAGATTTAACACTAGGGATTAAATAAACAGCAATAGTCGAAATTATCAAAGAAATGATACTTATCAATAAAACAAACCCGTAGCCAAGCCTTACAGCCAAACTAGCGCCTATACCAGAAAATATAATAGCAAGGTAACTTAAGCTTTGTAGCCTACCTAACACTTTTGTGTATTCTTTTTCAGCATTCCGCGATTTTAGTTCGTCGAAAATAAAGCTCTCAAATGTCCCAGAAGTAAAAGCACTTTTAACTCCCCATAAAATAAATCCCATTAAAAAGCCTACAAAGTTAGGCAGAAGCATCCAAAATAGATATCCAATAATTCTCAAACTTTGTGAAATCATTAGAATATTTTTTCGGGAATATTTATCTGCTAAGACTCCGGAAGGTACTTCAAGTATAAATGCTACCCCAGCCCATACTATCAGTAAAACAGATATTTGGAGTGGTTTTAATCCTCCATCTACAAACATTACTGCATATACAGGATATATGAAGACTAGATCGGAGAAAAAATTATAGAGGTAAACTTTTGTTAAGAAGCTGTGCATATATTTTTATGTCTTAATGCTTTCCTATAGTACTATCCCACACATAACGATATTTCTTCTTCTACAAATAAAGTTATTTGGGGATTTGGATTCCTCAACCAGCTCTTGCCGAGGGACGAGGTTTAGTCCCGCCCTCCCCCCGCTTTCGCGGGGGTTGAGGGTGGGGGAAGCTAAGTTCAATGAGATAAGCACAAGTGCGTCTTATTTGTTTATTCGGGGACTTGGATTCGAACCAAGATTGATGGCTTCAAAGGCCACTGTCCTACCATTAGACGATCCCCGATTAATTTGGGTATTAATTGTTCAAGAGCTATATCATAATGTTCACTTAGTAGCCCATCGCTTCCGCGATGGTTCATCAGCTCTACGTCAGAGCGACTTTGTAGCTCTTCCTAGACCTGTAGAACATTAGACGATCCCCGATTAATTTGAATATTAATTGTTTAAGAGCTATATCGCAGTGTTCACTTAGTAGCCCATCGCTTTCGCGATGGTTCATCAGCTCTACGTCAGAGCGACTTGGTAGCTCTTCCTAGACCTGCGGAACATTAGACAATCTCTGAGCACAAATTAACGAACTATTTAGATTTTGCTTTTCTAATTTTCTCCTTACATGTTCGATCTCTCCTATGACAATCTACACACCATCTTAGAAAGTGGCGACTATCTTGGAAATTATATCTCATCGGATAAAAACTGGCAATTTAAGGAAATGGTTGGAGAGGAGAAGTACCCTCGGATTCGCTGGGATTCAATCTATTATGTATATCTGTATCCAACTTAGCCGGCGTTGTGCTGTCCGTCAATAATTGATTTTGGCTGTTAGAACCCGCAGGAGAAGGGGGATACACATTCACCGATCTTTGGTCAACGTAGCTCTGCGGCTCTGAAACAGGGGCAGGGGGTTGGGGCTGTCCAATATTAAAATTAAAGCTCTGGGTGGGTTGAGGTGTGTAGGGTTGAGGATTTTGTTGCGCTTGATTGCTACCAGTGAAAGGGGAAGGAGTAACTGCCGGTTGTGTCGTATGAGAAGGATCGAAATACGGCATCTGAGAGATAGGGTTTCCCGATACTTTTATAGTGTCCGGGCTCTTAGGACTTATTACCTGGGTAATAGGAGACTTATTCAACGTAGAAATTAATACATCACTTAGAACATCAAAAATAATCATAACTATCAGAGCGATGAGGGTTGAAACTTCTAAAATAAATTGATCCTCCGATCCGAAAATCCGTGTGGGGAGGAGGTCTGCAAACGGCTCATAAACTATTGCAGATGCACTATTAATAAACCTCACGAACCCAGCCATTTCTGAAGCTCCAGTTATCTTCAATAAAAACCTAAATCCTAGAAAAAATTCAGAAACTTTAAAGAAGAGATCAAGTATTTCTTTCACTTTCAATATTTTGCTTGAGTCTCCTATAGACGTTAGAGACTTCGCAAACATACCTGTGAGCAGAGCATATACTAAAACAGCTATTATAGAATGCGTCTCAAAAATTAATTTGCTACTGGATGGGGCAATTATAGGATAAATATTCTCAAATGGCCCAACAAAATATTGGGAAAGATCGTACCAAAATAGTGCAAATTGAGAATCTTCATTGGCACCAAGCAATTTCAGAAGAACCCTGACAAGTATTATCCCTACGATAATAGTAAGTAATACATAAATACCTGCCTTTAATTTTGTCTTGATATTTTCTATATCCATCCATATTAAATTAATACATATCACAGAAACTTGCAATATATTTAGGTCTTAAGGTAATATCAAAATAAGTGAATCAGAATAGTGAAAACTGATAAAAAAATGGCCAAAAACTAATATCCCTTAAAAGTTGCCTTGATGATTCAAGGAAAACGGGTGGAACCGCTTCAGTAGAAGTCCCGATCTCATTATTGAGGAGGGATTTTTTATTTTTTAAACAAAACCCATGAAATCACACGATGACTTACTCGATAAAATTGTATCTTTGGCCAAAAGGAGAGGTTTTATCTATCCCTCTTCTGAACTATACGGTGGACTTGCCAACACATATGATTTTGGTCCTTACGGGACAATGTTAAAAGAAAACGTTAGGCAATCATGGCTCAAAAAATTTATAGGCGATAGAGAAGACCTTTATCCCATTGATTCCAGTGTAATAATTAATCCCTTAGTTTGGGAGGCAAGTGGGCACGTGTCTAACTTTGCAGATATTATGGTAGAGGATAAAGTTACAAAAAAAAGATATAGAGCTGATCATATCATTGAAGACTTTTTTGCAAGAAAAGGGGAGGAGGTCAAAGTAGACGGTAAACCTGTAGCAGAACTGTCCAAATTAATTATTGATAATAAAATTAAAAGTCCTGATGGGAACGAGTTTACCCAACCGAGAAAATTTAACACTCTTTTTGAGACAGAAATTGGAATAATCTCCGGCGAGAAAAATACTGCTTATTTGCGAGGCGAAATTGCTCAAGGGATCTTTATGAACTATAAAAATATAATCGATTCTTTCCACCCGAAGTTGCCATTTGGTATCGGGCAGACAGGGAAAGCATTTAGGAACGAAATAACCGCTGGAAAGTTTACATTTCGAACTTTGGAGTTCGACTTGATGGAATTTGAATACTTTTTCGACCCACAAAAGGGAGATTGGAATGAACTATTTGAATATTGGAAAGCACAAGTTGAAGAGTTCGCACTGAGTCAAGGCAAACATAATAAATCACACCGATGGACGCCACATGAGGAGTTTTAATTATCCCAATATTCTAAAATAACAGAGGACTTAGAATATATATTTCCTTGGGGTGCAAAGGAAATGTTTGCAGTAGCATACCGAACAGATTTTGATCTTCGTAACCACAGTGAGAAATCTGGAAAAAGTTTAGCATATGTCTATCCTGATGGCAGTAAAGTGATTCCTCACGTGATCGAACAGACTTTCGGTTTGTCTA
>CAYVIR010000016.1:0-11305 GCA_964451645.1 uncultured Candidatus Saccharibacteria bacterium
AATACTAGCTGCTGCCCAGTCCTGCCCTGTTTTCGCGATAATCGTGAAAGATGCAGCGACCGGACAGCAAATTTTCCCTATAAATTAGTTGCCTTGACCAAATGTCCCGATTACTTTTCCAAGCTCTTCTCCGGAAAATGGTAATTTTATGCCTGGGAGATAAACTGTAATTGGATCAATCCCCAAACTTCCTAAATCTAGATTGCCACTTCCAATAGCCCAAGCCAGAACGCCAAGTGTGAGGCCCGTAGCAGCTCCTAAAGCAGCAAATAGTGCTTCTCTCGAAAACTTTCCCACCTCTACTCCCACCTCGGTGCCCATTCCATCTACTTCCCCTTCTTCTTCACTTCTATAGGGATTTTCTGGGTGTCCCATATTTATCAAATGATAATAATTTAGTTAGTTAAATTATATCATATTTTTTTCGAATGCGATATATAACCTACTCTTATATATAACTCCCATCATAGGCATGTGATTTTCACTATCAGCAGTCTGTACTCCACCTTCTTCACTTCTAAACACGTTTTTCTGTTAAAATCTTACAACCTTATTCAATGCATTATGTTATCTATTCACAATCTTAAATGTGCTACTAGTGATGGCAAACATATCCTAAAGGGTATAAACCTTGATATCAAGCCTGGGGAGCTACATGTCCTGATGGGTCCAAACGGATCCGGAAAATCAACATTGGCTAAAACTCTCATGGGACATCCATCTTACGAGATCACAAAAGGAAATGTAGTCATAGACGGGGAAGACATAACGGAACTTGAGGTTAATAGAAAGGCGAACAAGGGCCTTTTCATTGCATACCAATACCCCGTAGAAGTACCAGGGGTAAACTTTTCTAATTTCCTTCGTCTTGCATACAATTCCAATAAAAGCGATGCCGAGAAACTGCCGGTATATAAATTTAGGAAACTTCTTAGAGATACAGCCAGAGGATTAGATTTTCCTGAGAACCTGCTGGAGAGAAATTTAAATGAGGATTTATCGGGCGGAGAGAAAAAGAAAGCGGAAATATTACAAATGGCCATTCTTCAACCCAAGTATGCAATCCTTGATGAAACAGACTCCGGTCTTGATCTCGATGCATTGAAATCTGTTTTTCAATCAGTTAACAAAATAATTAAAGATGAGAAAAGACTTGGAGTTCTTATTATTACCCATTACCAAAGAATATTTGAATATATCGATCCCGATTACATTCATATACTGATTGACGGAAAAATCGCTACCTCAGGAGACAATAAACTTATTGAGATTATTGAAAAAAAAGGATACGGTTATTTCAAAAAATGAAAATAGATACATTACAACAAAGGAAAACAAATGCAGGTCTACTTGTAGAAGAGGAAGCCAAAACCGCCCAAGACATTAATGCAAACTATCACAAAAAATACGGCTTTAAAGACAGTGTAAAATCCAATGTGGATCTTGGGAAAGGTATAGACGAACAGAAAATCCGCCAAATCTCTCGACTAAAGGGAGAAGACGATTGGATGCTTGATCTACGGCTAAAAGCATATAAACATTTTATTGAAAGAGAATTGCCACAGTGGGGAGCAAATTTAACCGGCATAAATTTCCAAGACATTCACTATTTTGTACGTGCTACTGAGAAGCAAGGGAGGAATTGGTCCGAAGTTCCTGACAAAATTAAAGACACTTTCAATAGACTGGGGATTCCGCAAGCTGAGAGGAAGTTTCTGGCAGGTGTTGCCACCCAATATGAATCAGAGGTTATCTACCAAAGTATCCAAAAGAAGTGGAACGATCTGGGAGTATTATTCATGGACACAGATAGCGCTTACAAAAGATATCCTGAAGTATTTCAAGAATATTTTGGGAAGACTATCCCTTTCACCGACAATAAATTTGCTGCTTTAAATACAGCCGTTTGGAGTGGTGGCAGCTTTATATATGTGCCAAAGGGAGTGAAGGTCGAGATTCCTCTCCAAGCGTACTTCCGTATAAATGCGAGGAATATGGGGCAATTTGAACGGACATTAATAATTGCAGATGAGGATAGCCAAGTCCACTATATTGAAGGCTGTACAGCTCCTACTTATACTACCGACTCTCTACACAGTGCAGTAGTTGAAATTATTGTGAAGAAGAAGGCAAGGGTCAGATACACTACCATCCAAAACTGGTCGACAAATGTATATAACCTAGTGACAAAAAGAGCAATTGCATATCAAGACGCCGTCATGGAATGGGTAGACTGTAATTTAGGATCGAAAGTCACCATGAAGTACCCCTCAGTTTATCTTGTAGAACCTGGGGCTCATGGAGAAGTCCTGTCCATAGCACTGGCAGGCGAAAACCAGCATCAGGATGCAGGAGCTAAAATCATTCATAGAGCTGAGAATACATCGAGTGTTATTACTTCCAAGTCCATCTGTAAAGACGGAGGGCGGACAAGCTACAGAGGTATGGTGAAAATTGTAAAGGGAGCTAAGAATTCCAAGTCTAATGTAATTTGCGATGCACTCATTCTTGATGATAAATCGAGAACTGATACTTATCCCACAAATGAAATTGACGAGCAAAATGTGACCTTAGGCCATGAAGCAAGCGTAAGCCGGGTAAATGAGGAACAATTATTCTATTTGATGTCTCGAGGTCTGAATGAGGCAGAGGCATCTTCCCTAATTGTATCCGGATTTATTGAGCCAATTGTGAAGGAATTACCGATGGAATACGCAATGGAGATGAACGCATTAATACAAATGAGTATGGAGGGCTCGGTGGGATAAGATGAAATTAGTAAAATTAGACTTAACGATAAAAGAACAGGAGATTTCGATCGAGGAAGATACAGAAATTGTAGGGTACTTTCTGGGATATGGAAATTCACATTTGAGTACATCCATAAAAGTCATCCACACTAGGCCTGAACTTAAATCTTTAACTAGGATTAAGGCTGTTGTATTTGACAATTCAGTCTTTGATATGAGTGGGACGCTCATAATTAATAAAGGTGCTAAAAATACTGACGCTTATCTTCGTCTAGATGCACTTATGATGAGCCGAAATTCAAAGGCAAGAGTGGTACCTGGCCTGGAAATATTTGAAAGCGATGTTAAGGGTGGCCACGGGGCCACGGTGGGGAGAGTAAATATAGAACAATTAATTTATTTGAAGAGTCGAGGCCTCACGCAAGAAAAAGCAGAAGAGTTAATTGTAGCAGGGTTCCTAAAAGATATTGTGAATAAGTTTAATGATTCTAAGCCATGATTTCCCAATACCTTTTGATAAATGGCCTAGACAATGGCCATTTATCCTCCAAATCATATGGCCTCGGCCTAGACTATCGGGAAAGTAGGCTATTCGATGTTAAGAAGTATGGCCATGATCAGAAGAGTTAAATATCCCATATACTAAACTTAATCACACAATCAAAGCATTGATTTATATATCTGGTTTGCAATATATTTTATAGACTTATCGAATACCGACTAGTACAATTGTCTTTAATATCCATGTCACCTATATAGGTCTTATATTATCATCATGAATAAATCTGACTTCCCAATATTTGCAGCAACTCCAGACCTAGTATACCTTGATAACGCTGCTACCAGCCAGAAACCTCAAGTAGTAATTGATTCCGTTGTAGACTTTTATAAGACAAGTAACGCCAATGTACATAGAGGAATTCACAGACTGGCTGAGAAAGCTACAATGGCATATGAAGAATCAAGGGCTAAAGTCGCACAATATTTAAATGTTAGTCCTCAAGAAATAATTTTCACTTCCGGTACCACCGAATCGCTAAATCTAGTAGCACAGATGATTGCTTTTTCTCACAAAGTTAAAGATAAAAAAACGGTCCTTGTAACCGAAATGGAGCATCACAGCAACATACTTCCATGGCAATTTTTATGCGAAACACTGGGATGGGAGATTGACTACATCGGTCTAACAGAGAACTTTGAGATAGATCTTTCAGACTTGAAAAGGAAACTAGCATCCGTTGAAGTAGGCATATGTGCTTTTACGCATATGAGTAACGTGCTGGGAACAATAAATCCCGTTTCGGAAATATGTGAATTAGTGAAAGAGATATCACCTAGAGCTCTCACTATAGTAGATGGTGCACAATATCTGCCTCACTCAAGATTCGACCTCCACATGAACCCGAGTGTGGACTTCTATGCCTTTTCAGGCCATAAAATGCTAGGGCCGACTGGCATCGGAGTTTTATTTGGTCGCAAAGAATTGCTGGATCAACTGGAGCCCGTAAAAAGAGGGGGAGGGATGATCTCTATTGTAAATAGAGAGAGATCAACATGGGCAAGTTCCCCCGAAAAATTTGAAGCAGGAACCCCCAACATTGCAGATGCGATAGGGCTGGGGACTGCGATAACCTATCTACAAGGCCTGCAGCAATCAAATGTATCCGAATATATGAAGAGTTTAAGCAAATATACATACAAGTGCCTTAAGGAATTACCAGAAATCGAAATCTTCGGCCCGAAAACAGATGCGATAAAAGGTCCGGTATTTTCCTTTTCAGTCGAGAATATCCACCCTCACGATCTGGCCCAGCTACTCGATCAAGATGATATAGCTATACGCGCTGGCCATCATTGTACACAAATTCTTCATCGCGAGATATTACATCTCCCAGCCACAAATAGAGTGTCATTGATGTTCTATAATGAGAAGTCCGATATCGACAAACTATCACAGAGTATAAAAAAGGCAATAATCAAATTTAAAAAATAAAATGGATATATATCGCGAAGAATTTCTCGACCATTACCATAATCCTCGCAACTACGGCGAAATTATTGACGCTAATGCTATAATGGAACTAGAGAATGTAAGCTGTGGAGACAAAATTAAGTTATGGGTAAACATAAAGGATGGCAAAATAAGAGATATAAAATTTCAAGGAGAAGGTTGTGCGGTAGCAATAGCTAGCACTTCAGTTCTTACAGAATATGCTACTGGCAAAAGCATAGAGGCATTACTAAAGATGGACTTTGCAGAACTGTCAAAACTCTTAAAGGTTGAATTTACCATCTCCAGAATAAAGTGTGCTTCTTTGGGTCTAGAGACGTTGAAAAAAGCATTGAATACTGTTGACCGTTTATAATAAATGCAGTTATACTAAAGTAATGCAAGATAACTTAAACAATAAAGATGAAAATTTACTAAGGAATCTTCTGGCGGTAGCTCCCAAGCACTGTGATAATTGTGGTTCAAGATACACGGAATTAAATTTCAGAGTAGTCAAATCTTCACCAAGCAACACTATATTCCATCTTAAATGTTCAATTTGCGGTAACGCATACATGCTAAACGTAATAAATCCAGTTAATGGAATGGTAGGTGCTCAACGTACGCCCATAAATATTGATTTAGAGATGGGAGAAGAGATAGCTAAATTTGCTGGAAAATCCTCAGTAGATAAAAATGAAGCAATAGACATATACAACTCTCTTAAACCCAACCTAACCGCAGACAGCCTGAAGAAGCTTATAGAGTCATAATTCCAGAATCCTGCTTTGATTGAAAACTGACTTTGGTAAGTCAGATTTATTTGCTAGCGAGAAGAATACTTGTGCTGACTTCGTACTGATGAAATCCACAAGTTTGGATTTATTATCCTTATCTAATTCAGAAAGAATATCATCCAAGAGGAAGACAACTTTCGTCTTATACAGCTCTGTCAAATACTCATACGCTGCAATTTTAAAAATCATGGTTGTCAGCCTTTGTTCTCCACGGGAGCCAAAAGTATGTAGATTTCTTTGACTTATTGAGAACTCCAGGTCATCTCGATGTGGACCTACTAGAGTTCTCCCAAGTACTAATTCCTTTTCGTATTCCTCATTGAGCCTAGAAATAAAATCATCTCTAATTTCTCCCTCCGATGTTTTTATTTTGGATATATATCTCAGTTCAAATTGATCCCCAGGGAAACTACTGAAAAACTTCGTAGATGTGTTCTGAATACTTGGGCGAATATCCTTTATAAATTGAAGCCTGGAAGTGATTATTGCGCTTCCTACGGTTATCAGTCGGTCAGTCCAGTAAGTTAATTGATCCCTTTGCGCTCTGCCAAGGAATATTTTATATAGTAACTTGTTTCTGCTCCTCATTATATAGCTATACTCCTTAACCTGCTGCTCATACTCTTTACTAATCGTAGATATTAATTGGTCAAGCTCATCTCTCCTTCTGTCTGGACTTCCAGTCAATAATTCCAAGCTTTCTGGAGTGAACAGAATTGTTTTCAGTTTATAGGTGAATTTGTTTCGTAGAGTTGCCTTATCGTTAATGTGATATTTGAGTTGTGCATTCCCTTGATCTGTTAAGCTATAGATTATCGAAAGCTTAATAGTCGAATCTGATTCAAGTAGCACATCCACTCGAGAGAACTCAGGCTCTTCCAAGAAACTAATATTATCTAAGTTCGAGAAGCCTTTAAAAGACCTGCCCGTGCTGACGATATGTAACCCATCTAGAAAGTTGCTTTTTCCCTTTCCATTGGCGCCTAAAATTACATTCAAACCATCAGTTGGCTTATACTCCAGGCTCAGATTGCGAAATTTCGAGAACTTTATTTCTTTTAATAACAAAAGCTTCTATTAAGAGTATTTTTATTTCTCACCCTTCTCCTTCACCTCCTTTTCGGTGATTCCCGTCTCTTTCATCAACCAGTTTAATGCCTTCTGTTGTAGAATGATTCCACTTACATAGGCTCTTCCATCATACGTATCATACTGTGCTTTTAGTTTCTCGTCAGTAATAGCAGTAATCTCTGAAGTAACCTCCTCATTCTCTACTTTTAGTTTATTTACTTTGGCAATTTCAAATAATAAAAGGTCTGTTTGTATTTGTCTCTCTGCCTCTTCTCTCCAACCCTTCCTAAGTTCTTCAAGAGTTTTATTCTGTGTTTTCAGAAAGTCTTCGACTTTGAGACCGAGCTGTTCAATCCGATGGCCATAGTTGTGCTCTTTTTTGTGTACTTCCTGGTCTACCAATTTCGCAGGAGCAGAAATTTTCGCATCCTTTATCACTTTGTCTATCACTTCTTGCACTTGCTTGTTTACTGCCAAACTCTTTTTTTGATCCATGAGTTGTTTACGCAGTATATTCTTTAATTCTTCCACAGTGTTAAGCCCCACGCCTAAAGACTTTACCCTCTGATCAGTTATCTCCTCTTTTTTTGCTGGAGTGGATTCTTTTAATTCACCGGACTTTGCCGTCTTTCCTTCCTCCTTGTATTTAAATATCTTTTCTAATTCCACTTCAATCTCTTCGTCAGTAAGTTCGATTTTATCCTCTTGTACTTTTATTTTTGACAGATCGGGGAGCTTAATTTCCGGATACTTTATAAATTTAATTCTATACTCTACTCCTTCAGCCTCACTTACTTTTACAACCTCATAACTCATACTCCCAAGGAAATCTATATTTTCTTCCGTTATATATTCATAAGTAATTTCAGGTAAAAGTTCATTTAGGGTTTTTTCATATAAGTCAGCACCCAACTTCGCCTCCAGCATAGGCTTGGGAGCCTTCCCTGGCCTAAACCCAGTGATAGCAATATCCTTTGTAAGCTTCAGGAACACCTTATCTTTTTTCTCAACAAATATTTTACTTGGGATCTTCAGCGTGACTATAAGTTCTTCTCCATCTTGTTTTTCTTCTACGAATTGAAAGTTGGCCATTATGAGATAATATTCTGAAAATTAAATGCATGAACCGGTATTATACTTGAGAGAAGAGGACTTAAGCAAAAGTTTATGCGAGTTTTACATAGCATACGAGCCTTATATGTCCGGACTTTTCTGTTTACATAAAAGATCACTGAAGACAGGCTAATAGCAAACTTCGAGTAATACTCGCTTCTTTCCACTTCTTTGTCTCTTCTGACTTTTTTACGAGTCCTTCCAATCTGGATATAACGCTAAAAAGAGCCCAAAAATATATCCTAGTACGACCAAGGTACACGCAGTAGCTATACAGTCTATTATTAGTCCGAGAAAAAAACTGCTGTTCCACACGTAGTTATAGGCTGATAAATCCTCCCCCACAAGTCCAAGGAAATTAAGTCCTAGTACGAGAAAAAAAACTAAATTGAGAAGCTTGCCTAGCTCTATTTGAACTTTATTGAGATTGTATTTAATAATTTTATATCGCGTAGTTTTTTTTCTGTCTTTTAAGTAAGACTTACATTCGTCTATAAGTTTATTAATCAAGCTTAGAGAGAGACCATAGTAAATAATTACTATTCCAAGCACTTTCGCTTGCGAAAAATCGTATATCAACAAGTCTTTACTAAAAAGCTGTTGGAAATTCACAATCTCAGATGTATTCGTGAAGTTGATCAACAATATATACAATAGAATTGCAAATATTGAAGAAAATAAAATTGCCAGAGCGCTCAATATACTAAGTAAGATATCCCGATGAACCCATAATATAAAAATAAAGGAAACGATAATCATGAGACCCAGAAGACTGATAAATACTACTCTGATCTCTCCAGATACATTAAACACTCCCGTGGAGAGGAAGATTAGGAAGAATGAAGCAGGGAACAAATGGAAGAGAGGTTTTAATCCTAAAACCACTATTAAAAACACACAAAATATTAAAAGTATTAGAAAGAATTTTAAAGTCTGATCAGTGGATGAGTATCTATAAGGCACTCCAGTAGCTTCGTCGCCGATCTGTTGTAAATAAATCGTATCACCTTTATGCAAACTTTTTACCTCCGGCAAGCTTAACGGCACTTGTACTTGGACCTTAGTCTCTTGATCCTCAAGAGATACCAGGAAGTTCTGGTATATTAAGCCCTGATCGTCTACTACTTCAAGGACTTCTAATACTTTAGCTTTCTGTAAATCAACTTTACTTTTACTCTGATATATAAAAACCGTACATATAAAAACTGTGAGTATTATAATTATCACTAGAGCCAGTGTTCTATATGGATCCAAGACTTCTCTAAACTTTTTCATTTTACCTTAGATATAAACTCAGCTTATTGTTAATACGAAGGGCTGTCAAGATTCTGGCAGAAGTCCTGCAGATAGTAATATATGCCTGACTTCTTCGGGATTATTAGATTTTAAAAGAGACACTCGTATCTCCTTTGCTTGAGAGAATCCTCTTATATACCATGCTAAGTGCTTTCTCATTTGAACAAAGGATGCTTCTCCAAATAATTCGTAATGAAGCTGGCAGTGTTCTAGTACTACTCTTGCTTTTTCGTAAATACTCTCTTCAACTAGGATCTCTTTGTTATTTAAATAATGGCGTACTCTCTCGAATATCCATGGATCCCCATAGCTACCTCTGCCTATATAAATTCCGTCGGCATCAACTTGGGTCAATCTTTGAAAAGCTACCTCTGGCGATGAAATATCACCATTTGCAATGAAGCTTGTTCTATACTTGGACTTTCTATTATATTCGTGAACAATTTCACCTACCCTCTTTAATGATTGCCAATCTGCCTCGCCTTTATACATCTGCTTTAGAGTCCTCCCGTGAACTGTAAGATTGGCAATATGCGACTCGAGTAGTATGGGAATCCATTTATCGATTTCAACAGAATCATATCCTATCCTCGTTTTAACGGATACCGGGAGAAGAGATCGTCCCTTATCCATACTAGAGTTGATCCTACATTTTGCATCAATGATTGCATCCAAAAGCCTACCTCCTATCTCGAAAGATAGGCCGTTCTCATACCAATCTTTTAAACCGTCCTTCACTGCGGCTATAATCTCCAATGCCAAAGCAGGTGTTCTTATGAGACCAGCACCGGCTCCTCTTCCTGAAACAGTTCTTGCCGGACATCCCATGTTTATATCCACTCCATCAAACCCTAACTCCGCGATTATCTGAGCAGAAATGTAAAATAGTTTAGGATCGATGCCAAATATTTGTCCCAATATCGGTCTTTCAATGTCATCGAACCAGAAATCACGAAATAGAGTATTCGCGGCATGTACAATGCCATCAACGCTCACAAATTCAGTAGTTATGACATCAGGCTTTCCATATTTTGCAGTGATATATCGAAAAGCAGCATCACTAACTCCATCCATCGGAGACAGTCCCAGAAAGGGTTTTGGTAGTGTATCCCAAAAAGACACTCTCGTATTTTTAAGATTTAAAGTATATGGTGCTTTAGGATTATTATACTAAGAAAAGTCAAAATTCCTGTAGGTAGAGAGAGTTTAACTTTTAAATAGAGGCTTTGAACCAAGTGTTGCTGAATTCATATTCACTCCAGAAGTTAAGCAGATCCAAAGCATATTTTTGTTTTCCAACTAAATTGAAGGTAATTCCGTCTTTTTCATATCTTTCCGGGCCATAAGCGTAGTTTCCTCCTCCATTTGTCTGGTTATTCCATAAATACGGACCCCATACCAGTGCCGGCTCAGTTTTCAATAATTTGACTGAATCCATATAATTTAATTTGGATTCTTCCTGAAGAGAGATTAAATGCCTCACAGCAAAAGCGGCTTCAAATGCCTGAGGCTCTTGATAATCTGAGTCAATGGAGTAACCTGCATATCGAGGGCTGGATAAATATATGACCCTGATGTTAGGATATTTAGAAAGAGTGATCTTAATAATATCATTGAGAGTACGAGCCTGATCCTCAATATCTACCTGTAGGTTTCCCGAATATGAGGAAAAATTCAAGTCCAACCATGCAACCTGTACCTGAGTAGAAATTATACCCGCAGACTCCACTCTATCCTTCAAAACCTCCCAGGGATAAAGACCTTTTTCCCAATAGGTTGTATCTTGTGCAGCTTGTGAACCATCCACCAATACCAGATGGTCCGCCTTTTTCTCTTTAAGCAGCACTTCGGAAAATGCTTGGAACTCACCTTCCGTATAGGGATCACCGATAAAGAGAAATCCTACCTTTCCATTGCTGTCTTCCTGACCATTTTCTAGAAGTGGCTTTATAAGGCTTATCTGTTTTTGTATACGTATCCTTTGACTGAGAGTAGGTGTATTGGCGCCCCCTTCATATAATCCACCCTCAAGGCCTTTATAAGTCCCAAAACTTTCGATATTTTCTAAAGGGATGGTATTTACAAGTATAGCTGCCTCAGCCTGCTGCGCCTGAAATTCGTTATTTTTTGAGATAAATCTACTAATAGGAAAAACCGAAATAACCGAAAGCAGGAGCAAAACCAAAATAACATTTTTTCTGGAAAAAATTGTCTTATTTTGGGCGGAGCTCTCAGGATTATTATTTACAATAGCGAATGTTTTAAATGCGTCTTCCTGCATTATTAAA
>CAYVIR010000017.1:0-10948 GCA_964451645.1 uncultured Candidatus Saccharibacteria bacterium
TTCCCTTAATGTTAGCTGCGTATTCATCTTCTATAGATGAGAGTTTCTCGCCTAACTCTTTTTTTATACTTTCCGCCTCCTCCTCTTTAGCCTTTTTTATATCTGCAAGAACCTTGTCCTTGGCTTCATGATTTATCTCTGTTACCAAATACCTGGCAAAATAAATTACTGTTTCCAATTTCTTCTGGGGAATACCTAAGAGTAGGGACATTTTATTGGGGACCCCATGTGAATACCAAACATGTGCAACCGGAGAGGCAAGCTTTATATGCCCCATCCTCTCTCTTCTTACTCTCTTGTGGGTAACTTCCACACCGCACTTATCACAGATTATTCCTTTGTATCTTATTTTCTTATACTTACCGCAGTAACATTCAAAATTCTTGGTAGGACCGAAAATCTTTTCATCCATCAACCCGTCCACCTCAGCCCTATGTGTCCTATAATTGATCGTTTCAGCCTTTCTTACCTCTCCGTGTGACCAACTCATTATCTGCTGAGGCGAAGCAACGGTGAGCTTTAGTGCTTTGAAATCCTTGATCATTTTTTGTGTTAATAATACTAAGTAAAAATATTCATTTAGTTAGTTTAGAATCTATTCAGTCATTGCATTCAAATCTTCGTCGTCAATGACACCTGCCACCATAGCAGAATCATCCTTCAGATCTTCCTTTAACTCCAATAATTCTGGATTCAATCCCAAAGCTCTTAATTCATTTATAAAAACCTTGAAGGATTCAGGGATATTTGGAGCCTCAATTTCTGTTCCTTGTATTATGGATTTGTAGGCAGCAGCCCTCCCTACAACATCATCCGACTTTATAGTTAACAATTCCTGAAGATTATGGACAGCAGAGTGTGCCTCAAGAGCCCAAACTTCCATTTCTCCAAATCGCTGGCCTCCAAACTGTGCTTTCCCACCAAGAGGCTGTTGAGTAACCAACGTATAGGACCCAGTCGAACGTGCGTGAATCTTGTCTGAAGAGAGATGATTAAGTTTTACAATATATCTAGGACCTATCAATACCTTCTTGTCAAAAGCTTCGCCGGTTCTTCCATCGTAGAGGGTTCTTTTTACATCGATTCTATCCTTAGGCATAAGGTTTTCTAAAATATCCATATCTAACTGAGCAAAGGGCGGAACTTCGACTTTGACTCCTGCCTGCTGCGCCTGCTGCGCAACTTCAATTTCTTTCAATTGTCCAATATTCATTCTCTTTACAAACATAGGCGACAAAATGATGTCTATCTTAGTTCCATCCATTAGGTAAGGCATATCTTCTTCAGGAAGAATCCTTGACACAACACCTTTGTCTCCATGTAGACCCGTTAGCTTGTCTCCAACAGAAATTTTGGAGGTTCTTGCCACCCAAACCTTAACTTGTTTAATTACACCAGGGTTAAGCTTATCCCCTTTAACCTTATCTAGAAGCTGTACACCTATAACTATTCCCTCGTCTCCATGCGGAAGTCTCAAAGAATTATCTCGAACATCACGAGCATATTCACCGAAAATTGCCCTTAAAAGCTTCTCTTCTGCAGTCAATTCAGTTTCGCCCTTTGGGGCTATTATTCCTACAAGGATATCTTGAGAACTTACAGCGGCACCAATTCTTACAATCCCTTCGTCATTCAAGTTTCTTAATGCATGTTCGCCAACATTGGGGATATCTCTTGTAATCTGCTCATCTCCAAGTTTTGTTTCTCTAATATCCTGCACGTATTCTTTTATATGAATTGACGTAAGAATATCTTCTCTGACAAGTCTTTCTGAGATAATTATCCCATCCTCATAATTATAGCCATCGAAAACCATAACAGCCGCGGTGAGATTTCTTCCTAAGGCAAGTTCCCCTTGACTCATAGAAGGCCCGTCTACAAGAACTTCGCTTTTTTGAAATTTTTCTCCCTTCAGTACTCTGACCGTTTGAGAGAAGCAAGTATTCTGGTTTGTTTTTATAAACTTATCTATTAAGTATGTTGTAGTATTTTTCTCTCCTGCATATTTTACTACTAACTTCCCCGATTCACTTTCCACTACCATGCCATCTTTTTCAGCTACAATAAGCCTTCCAGAAGCTTCAGCTACCACTTTCTCATAACCCGTCCCCACTATAGGGGTTTGAGGGTCCAAAAGGGGAACAGCTTGACGTTGCATATTGGAGGCCATCAATGATCTGGTTGGATCATCGTTTTGAGCAAATGGGACCAAAGAGAACCCTAATCCGGCAATCTGTCCGGGGTTAATATCAACAAAATCAATTTCAGAAGTAGGAACATTACTGTATGTGCCGTCAAAACGAACGTATGTATTTCCGCTTCTTAAGTGATTATTTTCATCCCGTTCGAGATCCGCCCTTCCAATCTTATATAACTTTTCATCATCGGCATCTAGATAAGTAATTTCATCTGTCAGCGTAGGCTCAACCTTAATCATCCTAACACCCGCCTTTTCAATCTTTTCTATCTTTTCCTTTGTCAATTCTTCCCCACTCTTAAACAAGATCTTCCCTTTTTCATCTAGAACATTTTCCCGTAAATTCTGATGCTCTAGCATCGAGGGCTTGATTTTACCTAGATCAATGTTGCTTAATACCCTAAAGTAAGGAGCTTCTAGGAAGCCATATTTATTTACTCTGGCATATTTAGCCATATGAGAAACTATACCTATAGATGGGCCTTCAGGCGTAGTCACAGGACAAAGTTTAGAATAGTGTGAGCTATGTACATCACGCACGGAGAAGGACGCTCTTTCTTTTGTAAGCCCTCTTGGGCCTCCTGCCGTTATCCTCCTTTTTGTTTCAAGTTCAGAGAGGATATTTTCCTGGTCCATATATCTCGAAACCGCACTACTACCGAAGAACTCATTTAACGAAGAGGATATGGGTTTCGTATTTACAAGCAAAGATGGTGTAACTAAATCTTCCGATCCATATGTACTCATCCTATCTCTCGTATTCTTTTCAACACGCAAAACGCCGATTCTTAGGCGGTCTCCAATTAATTCACCTACCCCCCTTATCCTCCTATTTGCTAACGAATCAATATCATCTATCTTTCTATCTCCATTATTCAATTGTATTAAAGCTCGGACAACATTAACCACATCGGTTTTATTGAGTAAATAGTCTTCCTCTTCAATCTTCCCGATGATTCCTAATTTCTTGTTTAATTGATATCTTCCTGTCCGTCCTAGATAGAACCTTCTTTTATTAAAAAATATATTGTCAAGAAAAATCTTCGCATTCTCTATATTTAAAGAGTCCTCAGGTCTTAACTTCCTATAGATTTCCAGTAGAGCCTCTTCAGTATTACTGGTAGTATCACGTCGAAGAGTATTATCCAATAGTCGGGTATCTCCTATTTCTCCTAAAACCTGCTTCATATCCTTGTCAGAAGAATATCCCAATGCCCGCAGAAGTGTCGTGAGAAGGATCCTCGGCCTCTTATCTAATAATTTTATTGACATAACTCCGTACTTATTCACCTCAAAATCAAACCATCTGCCTCTAAGAGGCATTAACTTTACGGCATAAAGAGGACTTTTTCCTGTAGAGTTTTTCAACTCAAAGAAAAGAAGCCCTTCAGCCCTCATAATTTGCATAACAACAACCCTCTCGTTCCCTTTAACAACAAATGTGCCTCTATCACTCATAATTGGCACATCGGTCACAAATAGTTTTTGTTTTTTGATCTCTCCAGTTTTTTTATTTATTAATTTAATAAATACATATAATGGCTTGTGGTAAGACAACCCCAATCTCTGGGCCTCCTGCATTCCCATATTCGGCTCTCCCCATTCTAATTCTTCAAAAAACAACGACCACGTCTCCCCTGTATAATCCTGTATCGGATTGACTTCCTCAAATATTTCTTTAATACCGCCTGCAAGAAAATCTTCAAATGAAGACAATTGTGCCTCTATCAGATTGGGATATAATTTATCAAGTTTGTGTGCAGCTAGATTGATTCTTTCGTTGTTATTTTTCATAATTGTGTCGAAAGTATGCGCAAAATAAAACACTTTGAGTTGAATATTCAAAGTAATTTGTTATGCTAAGAATTCTTCAAAGACTAGGCTCCACAGGGAGGAGACAGCTTAATTATAAAAAAAATACGCACATTACGAGGTGCGTTGTTAACAACATAAGCTATTTAATTAAAGCCAACAATCTTAAGCAATTATTCTTATAACATAACTCAAACATTAAAGTCAACTTTACGACTAAACTAGAAAGATGGTCTGAATTAGGCCTTCTCAAGCTCGTAAATAACCATTTCCTGAGCGCAGCTTCTATTGCCTACTTCACCAAGTCGAGTGAAGGGGTTTTTCAATATCTACAATATTTTCCCTCTTTACATGACAATAAAAATTATCTATTCTGTATTTATAATTCTTTAAATGTAGATTCCATGAAGAGAGTAGTCATCTTTGGAGTTGTTTTTTCCTTAATGGGCATAATGTTCAATGCGTCTGTCTTTGCCATGAGAGTTAGCCCAAACACAGGGACTTTTGCTCCACTTTCAGAACAAACCGTGGCCATTATCGGCAGCCCCACGGTAGCAAATGCCAAGGGAGCAAAGATTCGATTAACGATTAGCGGGGCCACTATCAGTCCCTATGGCTACGATGATGACGGGAACCCTTACTACTTTTCCACCCAAGTATCATCCAACAATGGGTATCTTTCTATTGGAACTTGCACAGGAAGTACCTTTACCACAGCTACACAGGTTTGTGTTGATATTGTTCGCACAAATGATGGAGAAGGAAATCCTAGGTATATTCAAGAAGGAAATATCTTGGGAGAATTTAAAATTAAGTTTAATTCTGGGGCGACTTCTGCAACTATAGTCACAGGCAGCGATAGCGCTTATCTTGTGGGGTCTGATCTTATTTATAATAATGGACAAACTCTTGGGACATATACTATTGGAACACCAGCTACACCCACTTTGCCTGTTGCGGGAATAAGTGATTCTCCTTTCTTCGCCTTGTTTGTTGGAGTTGGAATTGTGGCCCTAGGAGTAGCATTCTTCTTATGGAGGGATAAGTTACAGAAATCATACAATTAAATTAGTTTATAATGACCGATAGTAAAGCTAAGTCGCTAAATTCTCTTCGCGAAGAAATCTCTAAGTTGGATACTCAAATAGAGATGGCTCATAATCTTCAAAATATTTTAAGTGAAGAACGAAAACCTATTTATAGTGTCTATAAATGGGAAGCACCTGAAAGGGTTTTTGAGGTTAAAGACAAGAAATGGTATCTAATCATCAGCTCTGTATCTATGTTTTTGATTATTCTAGGGTTGTTGACAGAGAACTATGGTTTTGTAGCGGCAGTAATTGCATTAGTAATATTGCTTTATGCGCTAAATAACGTGCCTCCCACGAAAGTAACCCACGAGATAACCAATAAAGGTATCAATGTTTATTCTAAATTACATGTTTGGAAAGACCTTCAAAAGTTCTGGATTTCGAAACGCGGAGAACATTTATTTTTAAATGTAGAGTTGAAGTCGTCTAAGGACGATATCGATCTTATTATTGTGTACATTGGGGAGGGAGATACCAAAAGCATTGTCTCCTATATTAGTCAGTTTGTGGACTACGTCTCGCAAACTAATGTCAGCAATTCCTTAATAAATAAAGTCCTTTTTGGAGAGATACAACCTCTAAGCTCCTTCCTCAATTAGAACTCTACCTGTTTTTCAAGTTTGCTACTATCTAGAGTATAATACTTTTCATACATGCTCTTTTATGCACCAATAGCTCAGCTGGATAGAGCGTCACTTTGCGGAAGTGAAGGTCGCAGGTTCAATTCCTGCTTGGTGCAAAATATAAACTTAACGGATTTCTTATGATTAGGACTGCCTTCGAAATAAAAACCATTGGGAAGCTCTTGCAGCAGAAAAGGGAAGAAAAGAATCTCTCGTTTAACCAGATCTCTGAAATTATTAAAATTAACCCGGAATACTTAGAAGCACTAGAAAGTGCGGACTATTTGAAATTCCCTTCTGAAGTATATATTAAAGGATTTTTGAAGAACTACTCAAGATTTCTGGGACTGGATCCTGAACATGCACTTGCTTTATACAGGAGAGAAAGGGAGAGAACCCTTGCGAAACCAAAACTCAAAATGGCAGAGAAAATTCGATCTAAATCTGTAGATCTTTCTCTTTCAAAAAATCGGATCATCGCCATAATATCCATACTCGTCATTTTGTTGACCACGATATATATTGGTAGCTATATTCTAGATATTTTCCAGACACCCGAAGTAGCGCTCGACAAGCCAATAAATTTAAAGGGCAGTGAAGAAGGAAATTACGAATCCCACGAGAAATCCATACAGTTGGAAGGAACTTCCGAAATCGGCAATACGCTTAAAATAAATGGTCAGGAGTATAGAGTCAATAATTTCGAACAGTTTGTAATAACCCTTCCTCTGGAAGAAGGGTTGAACAAGATTCAAATTGTATCCGAAAATCAGCTTGGGAAGAAAAGCGAGATAAATCTTAATGTTACCTATACCATAGTCCCTGCGATAAGTCCTACTCCTGATATACCGGAATCGTCCACCACCACAATAAAAATGAGAGCTGAAGTGATTGCCCTTGGAGGCTATCTGGAAGTCGAGACTGACGGGGAATTAGTTGCATCAAAATCGTATCCTGTCAATGAGGTTGTGGAGTTTGAAGCACAATCAGAATTAATCATATTTGCTCCCAGGACGGAATCGATTAATTTATTTATAAATGGCAATAAAGAAACAATAACTTCTTCAAGAATGAAATATGTACTGAGCGAGGGGAGGGTTTCCAAAATTAATCAATAAAAAGGCATCATCACAATATGAGAACCTTGAGGAAAAGCACGGCAAGCATATCGACTCTAATTTATAGCCATACTTCCTCCCCTGGCTTCAGGAAAAAGCTTCTAGGTGCATGTGTACTTATTACTTTATATCTTTTATTTTTGTTTTTATTCAGGAAATACGGAGTAACCCGAGAGAGGCTTGAACCAGTTCTCTCTCCCCTCCAATCCCATGGCCTTCCCTTACTTTTCTTTCTACAACTTATTTTCTCTCTTACTCCTATTCCGGATACTTTCTTGGTTTATATGGGAGTCGTAATATTTGGTCCGACAAAAACCTTTCTCACAATTTATGCAAGTTATCTTGCGGCCACTTGTATAAGTTTCTCCATAGCAAGATATTTTGGAAAGAAGAAGCTTATGTCTCGATTTCCCAATATGATAAAAAACATTGAAAAATATGACCACCGGCTAAAAACGCATCATCTTATAGTGTATCGTTTCTTCGCCTTCTCTAGTATGGATTACATAGCGTATGTAGCGGGATTCTCAAATATTTCTTTCAAGTCGTACTTTCTTGCCTCCGCAATTACTATGCCATTTCTCATTTTACCTTCAATTTTATTGGTTCAAGGGCTATTTGAGCACAATCCAGTACTTTTTGCTCTAATCTATATCTGTCTTATATGTCTAATCTTCTTTACTTCAATTATAGTCAGGACATTAGAAGGAATAGTCAGAAAAGTTGAGTAATCAAGCAAACCTTAGATACTGCTCGGGACCTCATCTACCCCACCTCTGAAGAAAATATTACACTTTAAAACTCTAAATAAACCCAATCTTCCTCCTCTCAATAAGCCAAACCTTGTTATGGATGTATACATATATTCGGAACAACTTGGATAATGAATACAGACTCTAAAAACTTCCGGTCGAGACCAAAACGCATGATCGAAGGAGAAAATTTTTTGATAAATTCTAATTAATTTTAATACCCCTCTTGTTATAAGCATTCTTATCTACTAAGTTATTTTTTCATAAGAAATGTTTCTTAAACCCTTGCTAACTTATCCACAAATAGGTTATCTTATTTTATCCACAAATTTTCTCAACTTTTGGATGTTCAATTGTAAGGTTCTTGCCTCTTTTCAAGTTTGCTGCCACACATTAATCTATTATACTACTAAATATGGGAGAAGATCTTGGCCATGTTTGGAAAATCACATTAGCTCAAATCGAAGTTAATATAGACTCCCCGGCACACTTCAAGACCTGGTTCTTAAATACAAGCCTTAAAGAGATTGATTCCAGTACTGCAAAAGTGGGGGTAAATAATTCTTATACTGCAGATTGGCTAAGGAAACATCATTACCAGACAATAAAGAGAATCCTCTCATATAATCTAAATAGAGATATAGAGCTTGAGTTTTCAATTGACTCTAGCCTAGCCAATAAAAAGCCACCGCAAATTGAAACTCCACTTCTTAGTTATGATCCAGTCGAGTCGAATATTCATATATTAAAGAAAGCATCACTTAACGAAGCATATAGCTTTGATAATTATATTGTTGGTCCTTCCAACCGGCTTGCACATGCTGCAGCAAGAAGCGTCTCTCAAAAGCCGGGATTTTCTTACAACCCATTATTTATTTATGGTACTACCGGCCTTGGAAAAACTCATCTGGCTCAAGCAATTGCAAGAGAGATCCTTGAGAGGGACCCCACAAGCAAAATTCTCTATATTTCGAGTGAACGATTTCTTAACGATATGGTTAATTCTCTTCGTTCCAACAAAAGCAGCCAATTCCGGGATAAATATAGGACCCTAGATTTGCTTATTATTGACGATATCCAGTTTATTTATAAATGGAAAGAGACTCAAACTGAATTCTTTCATACTTTCAATGTACTATTTAACGACAATAAACAAATTATTCTGGTTTCAGACAGACCTCCCGAGGAGATTGATAATTTAGAAAGTCGCCTGAAATCAAGATTCCAAGGAGGGATGATCGTCGATATTTCTAAACCTGATTATGAAACACGTTTAGCTATTTTAGAGAAAAAGCTTGAACAAACGGGCGGAGGACTCCCACGATACATTTTAGATTTCATCGCAGCAAATGTTTCGGATAACGTCCGGGAACTTGAAGGAGCTATGCAAAAAATCCTTTTATATAACAACATGCGGGAAGACGATCTTTCTATAGATGAGGTCAAACATATCCTAGGAAAGGACAACCAAAAGAAGAGGAAAAAAATTAAAGCTCCGCAGGTCATAAAACAAGTGGCACAGGAATTTAATATATCCGCAAAAGATATCAAAGGACCTAGACGTACAGCAGACTTGGCTTTTGCAAGACAGGTCTGTATGTATTTATTAAGGGAAGATTTCGGATACAAGTTAGAGGAAGTGGCAGCACTCCTAAATAGAAAAGATCATACAACTGTAATCCACGCGGTTGATAAGGTTAAAAGCAGACTGATGTTGGACGAAGGGTTTAAATCCCAAGTGGGAATTATCAGAGAGAGAATTAATGAACTTTATTGAAATTACATAATTCTTCACAATTTTATCCACTAAAGGAGATCGTTTAAAAATATAAACTCAACAGCACAATAAGTAATTTGTCAGAAAAAGTTATACAAAAGTTGTTCACGTCAAGAAATTAATGATAATCTTTACAGAGTGAGTAAATACATATATTTATTCACTTGTCCACGCTCACTAATACAACTACTACTATTTTTAATTAATATATTATTATAGATGAAAGTATCATTAATACACGAAAACCTGGCAAAGGCACTCCTGTATATAAATAAAGCTGTAAGTTCAAGACCCAATATCCCCATTTTAGCGAATGTTCTTCTGGAAACCGAGAAGGGTAAACTAAAACTGTCAGCAACCAATCTGGATATCGGTATTAGTACTTGGGTAGGGGCCACTGTAGCGGAAGAAGGGAAAGTTACTGTTTCGGCACGTATGTTGTCTGACTTTGTAAACTCGTTGAAAACAGGAAAGATTGAGCTTCTCCAACATAATCAAACTCTTGTGGTTAAGTCTGTGGATAACACTGCTGAGTTCTATATTATTCCTGCTGAAGACTTCCCTCGAGTGCCTGAGGTTGAAGGAGATGCCCTGCTAGAAATAAATGCCAGTCTTCTGGCGGAATCGATCACTAAGACGGCCTTCGCGGCCAGTACGGATGAATCAAGGCCGGTTTTAACTGGCCTGCTATTCAAGGGGACCAAAAAGAAATTGAGAATTGTAGGGGTAGATGGATTTAGACTGTCGAAGAAAGAATTAGAACTGGAAGGGGATCTTGAAAGCAGGGAATTTGAAGAAATAGTCCCAGCAAGAGCTGTCTCCGAGGTACAAAGCCTTATAAAGGATATCTCCGGCAAGGAAGATAAGGTGAAAATATATTTGCTCGGTAATAAAAATCAGATGCTTTTCAAGATTGGAGAAGTCGAACTAAGTACCAGATTAATAGAAGGGAAGTTCCCGGAATATGAGCAGATACTTCCAAAAGACCATAAAATAGAATTTAAGGCAGAAAAGATTGCTTTCGCAGATATGCTGAGAGTTGTGAGCATATTTGCTAGAAATGTGGTGGGAAATAAAACGAAGTTTTCGATAATAAGTAACGAAAACAAGCTTCAATTGTCCACAACAGTTATAGATATTGGAAATAATCAAAGCGAAATCAAAATAAAAGAACTGGAAGGAGAAGATTTGGAAACCGCATACAACGTAAAGTTTCTACAGGATATGATTAATACCATGAGTGGAGAAATTTTTATCTTTCGAACGAATGGCCCCACCGCTCCAGGAGTTTTTATCGATCCCAAAGACAAAAACTTCGTACATGTAGTGATGCCGATGCGGATAGAATAGAAAAGGCTAAATTACAGAAAGAAATGAACCTAGTTATATCTGAATTTTGAAATAAAACATGAGCAGTAGCTTCGTTGAATATTCAGAGGACTTTAAAGAAAAGTGGAACGACTTTATAGATTCCACTCCATATTCAACCATTTTACAGTTTTGGCAATGGGGAGAACTGAAAAAAAGTGAAGGATGGAAGCCATATAGGGTAGCATTTTTAGATGGTGAGGAAATACA
>CAYVIR010000018.1:0-3400 GCA_964451645.1 uncultured Candidatus Saccharibacteria bacterium
ATGTGTCTTAATTCTACATCAACCCGATGAGCCATCCATGAAAACGTCCCTCCAGAAATCATTGTTTCATCATCTGGATGTGGGTCAATTGCTAATACCCTATATGTTTTTCTCTTGATCCCAGTAAAGGACTCCAGTGAGAAAATTGGTAATCTATAATCATTGAGACCCATCACATATGATATAGGACCAACAATTGCAACTCCGGCCGATGAAATCAGTAATTTTAATATGCTACCAACCATCATTCTTCCATAATAAATAAAAAATGCCCTGTGAGCATCTACAATAAATAGACAATCACAGGGCATTTATGAGTCTTATCGTCACAATAATCTCATAATAGCGGTCCCACCTGTATTTTTACTCTGTGGGTATATTAGATTTTAGCAATTTTAGCGATTATACTACTCGCCTTAGTTGCCAGTTCTCACTTTTCTGGCTCTCTTGGTATAATTATACTTACTTACTTACTATCTAGCAATTCTGATGGAGGTGAATTTTTGTATTTATCATTGTATAGGAGCCTGTTGTAAAGGATTCGGCAGATCACAACTCGGCTTTCGTACTAGTGACAAAGCTATAACTAGAGAACAAATTCAAAATATGGCTCAAGCTTGTGAGGAGACAGAGATGGGATATACCCTACTCAGAGGAGCATTTCACAGAATTGTAGGGATCACCATTGAAGGTGCCTGTCCTTTCTTAAGGCAGGACTTATGTACAATATACGATAGTCCTCTCCGCCCGAATATATGCAGGGAACTCCAGCCCGGAGATCAGTTCTGTGAAGGGGTAAGATATCTCCATGGATTAGTCCCTGTAAGTACTATTGGAGTTACTAGCCCCTAGCAAATACTATCCCATATACTTTCTCCACCCCTACTTTTTTCAAGACACTTGCACACTCTTCTAAAGTTGTCCCGGTGGTCATAACATCATCTACAAGTGCTACCGACCTATAATTGATAGCCTTCCTCATTTCAAACACATCCTTTAGATTTTCTATCCTTTCCTGTTTATTCATACCAACTTGGGTCACAGTTCTTCGTTTTCTTCTTAAACAGTCATCTACCTTTCCACCCATATTTTTGGCCAGCAACTCTGCCTGGTTGAAACCACGTACATTCTTCTTGTACCAATGTAGGGGCACCGGAATTAAGGATTCAAAATCTATATCTGCCTGATTTAACGATTCTCTCATTAATTTTCCTACTTCAGAAGCTACTGCAAAGTAAAGGTTATATTTAATCTCCTCTATCACTTTCATGGAATATTTATCATATCGTACTACAACCACAACCCCATCTAGACTTGTTTCTTTCTTGCATGTCTCGTGTACGAAAGATTTCCCCACAGGCTTTTTACAGACGTGACAATCTTGTTGGGTAACAAATGTCAAAAAAGATATTTTACAATCTTCACAAATAAAGTGACCTTTTCCCCGACAATATATGCACACACGAGGGGCCACTATATCTAATAAATACTCCCACATATGAAGATTGTATCTCCAAATGATGGGAAATTTATGAAAAGAGCTAACTTATTAAGGTCATAATTAATTTCCATAGTAAATTCTTGATGTTATAATTTGATCAATGAACTCGTTCAACTTATTTAGTCTATTTTAAGTGTATCCTTAATGTATATAGCAATAGACATAGGCGGAACAAAAATCGCACTAGCCAAGATTGACAAGCTAGACAGCCCTACTATTCTTGGGAAGGAAACTATTTCAACCCCTCAGAGCTACGAAGAAGGGATAAGCAAGATCTTCAACCACGTCCAGGCTATGGCAAAATGGCAGAAGATTGACGGTATAGGAATCACGGTCCCAGGAAGTGTGAGACAAAATAAAGTAGAATTACTTACGAACCTTCCTGACTGGAGCGCGAAACCTATCTACGAGGATTTAAATAGGAAGTTCGGGGTGAGGATCAATATAAGAAATGATGCTGTGGCTACTGCCAGAGCTGAAAGATACTTCGGCAAGGCAAAAGGACTTTCAAGATATCTATATATTATAATTGGAACCGGCTTCGGGGGGACATACGTCCACAAGGTCGGAGATAGTTTCCTTGAACTGCCGCTTGAGCCAGAGTATATGATAATTAACAAAGAAGGTTCGGGCAGAAATCGCTTCCATACAAAGGGACTTTTAGGCGCTTATGCTACAGGAGCCAGCATACAAGAGAAGATGGGCCTTCATTCACTTGCCAGTCTCGAAGATGATGATCCCATCTGGGAAGAAATGGCCTGCTACCTTGGAATTGGCCTAAATAACCTCATAACACTCTTCAAACCTCCAGTGATAATTTTCTCAGGTGGTATAATAATCCACCGGCCATTTATGATAAAATCGCTACGTATGGAACTGGCAAAATATGTTGAGTATCTGCCGCAGCCAGAGCTGCAGCTTACGGATTTCAAAGAAGATGCCAGTCTGTATGGAGCTATCTCATTGCTTTACGAACTATAATGCTTCCCAAAGGACCATACCAACCACAACTTACTGAAAAGGAAATCCTGAAATTCTGGTTAGAGAATAAATTCTACACTCCCGAGTTTAAGAGTGAAAGAAAACTCTCTACAACAAATAATTCTGAAAGACAGAACTTCACTATTGTTCTCCCTCCTCCAAATGCAAATGGGAATCTTCATCTTGGACATATGTCAGGTTATGCCTATCAGGATTTAATGGCCAGATTTAATAGAATGAGGGGAAAACGAGTTTTGTTGTTACCGGGGAAAGATCATGCAGGAATACAAACAGAAGTGGTATTTGAAAGGGAACTCGAAAAACAAGGTACGTCAAAAAGAGAGATCGGCAGAGAGGAATTTTTCCGACAATGCTACAAATTTTGTATGGACAATTCCAAATATGCTCGCGAACAGGAACAAAAAATCGGACTTAGTGCAGATTTTGATCGTGAACTTTTCACACTCGACCCTAGAATCGTGACAGAAGTTTTAAAAGCTTTCGAATTAATGTACGAAGATGGCCTGGTATATCGCGACAAAAGAATAATAAACTGGTGTCCCCGATGTCAGTCCGCATTGGCTGACATCGATACTGAATTCAAAGATTCGCAGTCCCCTTTTTATTACTTTAAATATGCATTCACTGAACCTGAAGATTTAGCGTTAAAATTAAAGAAGGAATTTGAGGGCAAAATCATTACATGGAAGTACGAGAGAAACTTCACAAGAGATGGGAAAGAAAAATTACCCTTTTCCTATGGAACGCATAAAGACATTGAGATCATTGGGATTGGCTATAACGAGGAGCACAAGGGCGAATTCTCAGGAAGAGTTATTGGGATCCAAATGCGCCTGGATAAGAAGTTTAGACTAGTGGTAGCGAACCACGATACTGATATAAACTTAACGCAGGTAT
>CAYVIR010000018.1:3410-8452 GCA_964451645.1 uncultured Candidatus Saccharibacteria bacterium
CAAATACTATGCAGGTGCCCATATAATTCTTTTTGATGAGTATCCCGAAGATAGATACTATACCAACGGGTTTATCCTCGGCACAGTTCGACCCGAAACTAAATTCGGCGACACCGCCCTTGCAGTGGACCCGGATGACGAAAGGTATAAGGAGTATGTTGGGAGGGAGTTCGAGGTAAAAACACTTCTAGGCCTCTCAAAAATTAAAGTTATTAGCGACAATGCGGTCGATGAAAGTTTTGGAACCGGAATGGTGAAAGTCACCCCTGCCCATTCTCCTGAGGATTGGGAGATAGCAAAACGGCATCCTAAAGAAGCTTTTCCGGAAAAACAGGTTATCGACTTTGATGGGAAGATGAATCACTTAGCAGGCCGATATGAAGGCTTGACTGTAAAAGAGGCACGAAAAGAAATGCTAGCAGATATGAACAGTAACGGAATGTTAATTTATCTTGATGAAAATTATTCGAATAGAATCCGCATATGCGAAAGATGTAAACACCCTATCGAACCACTTGTCTCCTATCAATGGTTTGTAGATACCCGACCTCTTAAAGATGAAGCCAAAAGACTGGTTGAAGATGGTTCAACTGAAATTATGCCTGAAGGAAAGAAAAAAACCTTCTTTCAGTGGATGAATCAAGATGAAGATTGGTGTATTACACGCCAGCTGTGGTGGGGATATCGCCTACCTGTATGGTATAAAGGAAAGAGAGATCAATATATTTCTCCCACCGGTGAAGTTAAAGAAAGGATAGGAGGAAAAATAATTGAGACAATCGAGGATTATAAAGATATAATATACGTGGGCCGTGAAAACCCCAACTCCCCAGATATCTTCCTTATTCCTGGGAAGTATGGCTTTATGCATAAAAAGATTTATCCTGAGATTAAGGCAAAATATAGCAAAGCAGTACAAATATTTGTAAATCACATTGCCCTACCCAGCTATCAGGATTATAAAGAGGAATTCGACAAATTAAACTTCGAAGATCAAGTAATAGTAGCCCATTCTCTGGGGACGAAAGCTATTCTTAAATACATAATTGAAAAGGACGTTCAGGTTAAGACACTTGTCCTAATTGCCGCCGTGCCAAAAATCAGAGAAAAGGACGTCGACGCCCCTTATGCCGATTTATTTGATCCTATTGATTATAAGAGGCTGGAGAATCTTGTCGGAAGACTCATTTTCCTTTATTCCGATAATGATGACCTGATAAATCTCATTGATTTCGATGAGGTCTATAAATCGAAACTACCTCACGCGGAGTTTTACTTAGAAAGCGGCCTTGGACATTACGCTTCATCTGAATATGACTATTCTTCCCCAAAACTTGAAGAAATCTTAAGCGAAGCCTGTCCTCTGAATCCGATTCCTTTAACTGTAGTTAGACATGGAGAAACTGATTACAATGCATCCGGCAGATTCCACGGAATTACCGATACAGAATTGAACGAGAATGGACGTAGTCAGGCAAGAACCGTTTCAAAAAAGTTGGAAAGAGTATATGACGTTATTATTACATCTCCACTAAAGCGAGCAAAAGAAACTGCTGAAATACTGAATGCAGAATTAAAAATTGATTTACAACAGAACGACCTTCTTAAAGAAAGAGACTTTGGGAACCTCGAAGGACTAACTTGGGAGGAATTTCAATTAAAGTTCCCCCAGGAAGCCGCACTTAATACTGCCAATTATCAGGCCAATCTTAATAAAGGCGAAACTATAGCACAAGTAGAGTCAAGGGTGGATGAATTTCTAGAATGGCTCACGAAATCAGGATACAAGAGGCCACTTATCGTCACACATGCTGCCATTATCAGAATTCTGGAAAGGAAATTAAAAAACCTATCTGACGAAGAATCTCGGAAGAAAGACCCCGAAAACCTTGAGGTGCGTACCTACAAAATGACTGGTGAGAAATGGCATCAAGACGAAGATGTACTCGATACATGGTTTTCTTCAGGCCAGTGGCCATTTCTAACTCTGATGGCAAAAGAAGGTGATTACACTCAATTCTACCCTACTGACGTGATGGAGACGGGTTGGGATATACTCCTGTTCTGGGTAACCAGGATGATGCTGTTAAATCCCTATCGGGCAAAAAAGCTTAATCCTGACAGATCCGACGACAGAATAATACCCTTTAAAGATGTTTACCTCCATGGGCTTGTTTTAGACAAGAATGGTGTCAAAATGAGTAAATCCAAA
The DNA here is from genome assembly GCA_964451645.1 of uncultured Candidatus Saccharibacteria bacterium. Taxonomy (GTDB): domain Bacteria; phylum Patescibacteriota; class Dojkabacteria; order B142; family OLB20; genus JAJTYI01. Next base: position 5,623 of record CAYVIR010000018.1, read on the forward strand.
GGAAATGGAATAGACCCTTTTGAAATGATGCAGAAATATGGGACAGACGCTCTGAGATTTAGCTTTATCAAAGGCAACTCTGTAGGTCAAAATTATAGATTATTTGAAGAAAAGATAGCAGCAAACCGTAACTTTTCTAATAAAATCTGGAACGTTACAAAATTTGTACTATCCAATATTGAAGATAATGTAGAAAACTTATTAACTTTAAATCGTGACGTATTGAAGTTCACCCAAGAAGATCTAGCTTTCCTCACAGATCTAGAGAATTTAACGAAGGACACGACTAGAAGAATACTGGGGTTCCAGTTTGGTGTGGCCTCAGAAGAATTATATGAATCATTTTGGCATAAATTCGCAGATATATACCTCGAACAAATTAAAACAAGACTCTATACGAAAGATCGCGAAGGAAATCCTATTAATACATCGACGATCGAGCAGGAAGGAAGACTCGCCGCACAGTGGGTTTTATATCATTCGCTTGAGACTTATTTGAAACTGTTGCATCCCTTTATCCCCTTTATCACGGAGAAAGCATGGCTGGAGCTACCTAAATGCGAAGGAGAATCTGAGACCATTATGTACAGCCAGTGGCCAAATTAAACTCAAACCAAAAAGAGAGAGCATTACTGCCCCCTCTTCGGAATATACTCTAGCTACACTCATCTTGTAATTACGTACTCTGCTAAGTTCACGATAGGGCTATAGACTAGACTTTCATTCACAAGGTAAGCATTTCCAACCTCAGTACTTATCTTTACAGTGCCTTGGGCTCCTGCCAGGATCCTGAAAGTTCCTACCTCACTGGGAGTGAAATTCCCGTTGGTTTTTACCACATCTACACACACTTGATCTGTGGTAGTCATTGAGTTGTTTGCGCATGTCCCAAGAGCCATCAGGCCGTAGGAAGAGCTATAGGAACCTTGAACAATTGTGCCCCCGGTTATTTTCAGTCTGATTTGCAGTCCAGACACATTACTCACAGGCGGGTTCACGGATAGAAAGACATTTTTCTCGGAATTAGCCGGAATACTTGAGGTACTTGGATAAATAGATATTGCCGAGACCGTAGGATAAACTATAGGTGTTACTGATATCTTAGGCGTAGGAAGCGGTGTCGACGATACTTGGACTGTGGGAAGCGGAGTAGGAACTAACGTATGGCCAGGCGTAGCAGTAGCTGTAGGTGCCACGATCCTTACCGAATAAGACTTGGTGGCCCTGTATGCCTTGTCGTATGTCACTCCATCAACACTCTTGGTTATAATGGTTAAAACGAAGGTGAGCTTACATATTCCTGGCTTTCTTCCTAAGACAGAGCCTTCCATTTTTATACCGTTTCCTATTGCAACCCAACCATGTGAATAACAAATGGAGTTATCAAAACCTTTGGTTTCCCAGTATAAATTAATATTATTGGGATCTAAACCCAGTTGTGTAATAGCAGGAGCTAAATCTGCACTCATCCTCGCTCCGTCTATATTGGCCTCAACTTGGGAAGGCAAGTTGACTGCAGGCATGTCAAACTTAGTTATCTTCGCTATAGGTGTATATGTTTTCTCGAATAGGTCTCCTTCAAAATTAGTATTCTGGACTATTACTTTAAATGTATTTTTTCCGCTCTCAAATGGGATTTTTATTGAATATTTAGCAGATCGAATTCTCTCTCCAGCTATTCTAATATCCCACGATGGTAAGGCAGGGTCTCCGATATTGGGCATATAATGTACTTCAATTGTATATTTTTGACCCCTTATCACATAAGTAGGAAAACATACATAGATTCTCCTATCGGGCAGTGAGTAATCACAAGTGTAACTTTGATCCCAACTCGAATCATCAGTAGAAACCCCGGAGTTTTCTATATCGTCTATAGCTGCACTACTATCCTCATTTGATAAATCTCTTCCCATAAGGTAGACGACAGAAGCAATCACGACTACCAGAAGAATAGCACCCCCTATTAGAGCAATGAGTAAGAGCTTCTTGTTTTTTGGGCTTTTCATAAAAAACAATCGTTACTAAAATTAGAAAGACAATATATTGTTATCTTTCCAACTATAACGCGCAAGTTGGAGAAGGGACATATCTACCAACAAAGCTAAGAAGATCATTGATATTTAGTTTACCATCACTATCATAATCCTTTGCCCCACATACACCGTAGTCTATTGAAGTATCCGCACATATTGTTCCACCTCTTCCGTAGATCTGTGCAAAGGGGACATAATCAATAATATTCAGTCTACCATCCTGATTCTCATCTATAGCACCGCAAATCGACCCTTCAACTGAGTCATCTGCGGAATCTTCCGTCATTAAAAAGTCAGACAGGGTTTGTTCATAAGAGGCATCCTCTGCAGTAGCGGTTGAAAGGCTCTCTAACTCTCCTGAGGACAATTTCTTTTGCCCCACTAGCTTCACAACAGTAGCACTATAGAAAGAATATCCCGTATATTTTACTGTACAAGTTCCGTCACCCGACGTACTTTTCCTAATCATCGTCACACTATCAAGTCCTAGAGTAAATCCATTTTCTCCAATTATGCTACAATCCCCTTTCGTAGACCACCTCCATTGCGTATTTTCGTAGTTCCTTTTTGCCTTTCCCACATTAGAAACTCCTACAACCGAATTACTCCATTCGGTATTCAACACAATTTTATTATTAGTGACGGTATTTGTAAGCTTATGTACAAAGACACTAGTATTAAGGGTTTCCGTTTCTCCTATCGATCTAACTGTTATATTAATAGCGCAATTACCTGATTTTGCAAAATTTTGTGTAAAACTTCCAACTTTTGAGTCTTCATAAAGTTCGGTGAAT
>CAYVIR010000018.1:8462-10713 GCA_964451645.1 uncultured Candidatus Saccharibacteria bacterium
TTTTGTGTAAAACTTACCCACTGTGCATCATCAAAAGTTCTAGATTTCCCACAGACATTTATATTCCAGTCCGGCAGGTCATTTGTATCCACCTCTCCATAGTAGGTCATCCCCACTGAATATTTTGCATTCTGAGCAATAGAAGAAGGAAAGTCAAGTTCAATTATTCCGTCGGTTGGCTCCTGTGTCACAGGGCCCTCCACAGCTGCACTTGAATCCTGGTTAGCAACATCTCTTCCAGCTAGATATGCAACTGAAACTAATGTGATAATTACAAATAATATACACACAATTAGTGCTGTTAGCACTAACTTCTTGCTCTTAGGTTCTTTCATAAAAAGAATAAATAAAATATATACTTTCTTATCTTATTCCTTGCCTCTAGACATGGCAAATAGTTATCCCTTTTCATTAATGCTAGTTCCCCAATGAGATGTATTATCTATTTGATCCTATGATTGTTCCGCACATATCGGGATTAGGGCACTAATATGTAATTCCCAAGATTTTCCTCATTACTATAATACAAGAGACCATCTACCAAATAGGCATTCCCAACATCTGTTTTTATTAAAACTGGGGAAATTGTATTAGTTAATATTTTAAAACTACCAATTACTTGATTTATACCTATTGTTTCCATAGATGAGGCATCGACACAAACTTTATTAGAAGTTGTTGATGTACCTGTATTGTCACAAGTACCGATAGCAAAAATATTCCCACTCCCATTCCTATATGATCCTTGAACAATCGTGGCTCCTTCAACCTTCAATTTAATCTTCAATGCTTTGATATTGTCGCTAGGTGGCCTCGCAATAATTGAAACCTCCATTTCAGAATTTTGAGGGACAGAAGTAGTCGCTGGCTCCAAACCTATTGCAGAAGTTGTTGGATAGACACTTGGTGTTGGCCTCGCAGTTGGGGTAATTGTTGGCGGATACCAATAACTTGTTGGAGAAGGCATAATCCCTTCCTCTAATACCTTTGTTGTCAAAATACTTGAAGATATATAAACTATTCGACTTGTAGACGTACAATCCGTACAAGTAATAACATAAGCAGTTAGTTTCACCCTACACTTTCCTACAGCGTCAGGATGTATGAATCCAGAATATTTTGTTTTTATAGTAAAATCTCGGGAAACATGTGCTGAACAATATTCACTCGTGTACCTATAATCCCAAACTACATCCTCAATCATAGCCTCAGTCACTCCTTTTTTAGCAAGGTCGGCGGCCAAATCCCCCTGTATGGGGGTGGCATCATAATCCACACCAATTTCTTTTGCATAGGTGGGATCAGTCATTTTGAAATTCTTGAAATTGCTAAGTGGTTTATATTCTTTGGTAACTACTGTCTCAAACTCTGTCCCCGGTAAGAGCTTAATAACTATTGGACACTCCTTTTTGTAAAAGCGAAATGTATACTCCTTGTAAACCTCGGTTGTTGTATATTTCTTTTTACAAATAGTGATTTCCCATTCTGGAGTTTGTGGCGGATTCCCTTCTCCGAAGCCTGAGGGGAAATACGAAACTAATAACCTTGATTTTTGATTTGCAAAAGCATATTTCGGAACACAATAAACCATTGCCCCGTTGAAAGCACACTCTTTAGCACTTATATCTCCGTCATCGAATGCTTCGGCTGTATCTACTGCAGCACTTGCGTCTTGCGTATCAGTCAAGCCAAGATTTTCAGCTTTTAGACTTGATTTATTCCCAAGATAAAACCCTAACGCACCAACTGTCGTTATAACTGAAACAATTAAAACGGAAAGGACTACAAACGAAATTCTTTGTTGAGTAAATTTATTCATAAAAATCAGATAATTTAATACCCCAATCTATAACAGGACATAAATTATTTCAACATTTCCAAAAAATTGCAGGATTAATTCTTTTTTCTCAAAAGATTTTGGTTTTCAGCTTTAGACAATGCATCTTTTATTAACTTCGTGACTAATATCAAAGGATTATCCGGGTTTTGATTGTCTGGCCCCACATGAGATTCAAGCTCTACTCTTATTTCATCATTCTGAAGGTTGAATTTTTTTAAAACCGCAAGTTTATCTGGAACATTTCGGAGTTCGTTTTTTACTAGATCTATGACCTGTGGAAAATCAAGCAACCCGTTTCTATGCAAGTCTACCACTGGGAGAGAGAACCTATCTTGAACGTAGACCCCTACAAAATCCGACGTGATATTAAGTTTATGCCGTTTACTATCTAGGTCAGTTTCAAGTCTATTG
>CAYVIR010000019.1:0-10599 GCA_964451645.1 uncultured Candidatus Saccharibacteria bacterium
TACAGATTGCCGCGCAGGTGTTAATAAAGTCTGCTCCAATACTAGGGAAGTATTTGTATATTCCATATGGACCCGTCTTCGAGTCTCAAGAAAAATTTAATAAATATTTTCCTGCATTTCTGGCAGGATTAAAGGATTTCGCAAAGAATCAAGGATGTTTTGTGATAGAAGCAGATCCATTAATTGGTAGATTGATAGAGGAAAAAGAAGAATCGGGGGTGTTTGAACCCTACCTTAATAGAAAAATTAAGGATATTTTCCATAAGAACGGGTTTCTGCAAAGTAAGAGGAATATGCAACCACGGCATAAACTCTTCTATGATCTTACCAAATCGGAAGAGGAACTCATGATGCTTATGAAAAAGAATACGAGATATAATGTCCGATTGGCTGAAAGAAAAGGGGTAGAAGTAAAAGGTTTTGATTTTTCCGATCCGGCCATGGAGGAAAAGATTGACGAATATTATAATTTACTGCTTACTACACAGGAGCGTGCAAAAGGTTATCCAATTAGACCAAAAAGTACGTTTATCAGCCTACTTGAAACTTTTAGAACTTCGAAAAATCTGAAATATTTTGAATCTCGTTTTGATGGGGATTTGATATCAGCAAATATTTCTCAGTACACGAACTATTGGTCATCTTCTTTCTATGGGGCATCCAACCGTCTTCATCCCGAAGTTAAGGCTCCATATTTGCTTCGGTGGAAATCATTGATTGAGGCAAAAAGGAGAGGGAGTAAGATTTACGATTTTTGGGGGATTATCCTTGATTCCAAACAACATCAGGGCTATTCTGAAACGAAATTAAGTTTTGGTGGCCTCAGGATGGACACGTATGGAATCTTTGCCCTCCCCCTGAGTAATTTGAAATATCAGATGTGGGACAAATTACTTCCACTTAGGTCAAAATTTAGAATATTTAAATAGATGAAGAAACCAATTTTTATAGCCGCTTCCCCAAATACTGAAAAGGATGATTTAAAGTTAGCGTCAAAACTATTGTTCCAGCCATGGAGCTGGAGGAGAAACGATGGGAATGTTGAAAAATTTGAGAAAAAAGTGAGTGAATATTTAGGAGGTATTAATGCTATAGCGCTTGATTCTGCCAGGTCGGGCTTCTATTTACTGCTAAAAGCATACGGAATTGGGCCGGGCGATGAAGTCATTCTTCCTTCTTTTTCGTGTCTGGTTATAGCGAATCCTGTAATTTGGGTTGGTGCAAAGCCAATCTATGTGGACATCAATAAAAGAACACTAAATATTGACCTTGAAGATTTAAGTAGAAAACTTTCTCCAAAAACCAAGGCAGTCTTAGTTCAGCACACGTTTGGTCTCCCGGTAGAAATGGAGAAAGTAAGGAACATTGTAGGTCCAAATATAAAGTTAATTGAAGATATCGCGCATTCTCTTGGTGGTGTATATCGAGGACAAAAGTTAGGAACCATAGGGGATGCGGCGGTCGCGACTGTTGGTATTGAGAAAGTGATTTCGACAGTAAGAGGTGGAATGGTTCTGACAAAAGATAAAAAAATAGCTGAGATTATTCGGAAAGAACAGTCAAATCTCCCCGAGTTTTCTTTGATAAGAATAAAAATAGCCCTACTTAATCCTATCTTATGGTGGATTATTACGCCGGTCTATTATGTAGGCTTTGGGAAATACACTATAGGCAAAGCTTTCAGTTACTTTGCGCACAAAATTGGCATAATGGGGATAATGATAGAGGAAGAAGAATATATTGGCCAAAAACCGAACTGGTTGCCGTCTAGAATGCCAGCCGCCCTCGCGAGACTGGGCATTAACCAGTTACGGAAAATTGACAGATTTAACGACCATAGAAGGGGAATTGCTGAAATTTATACGCAAGTTCTCCATATGCCTGTAACTCCTGCCGCCAAGGGGGAGCATACTTTCTTGCGATTTTCTTTGTTGGTAGATAAAGAAAAAAGAGAGAAAATTATAAAAGTTGCAAGCAAAAACCATGTCGTGCTCGGGAATTGGTATAAAAGCATACTTTACGCTCCCCAGAGTTCATTGGAAATCCTAGGATATAAAAAAGGAGATACTCCTAATGCGGAACTAGTGGCAGAGAGAATAATCAATCTTCCTACTGGAATCAATGTATCCAAAAAAGATGCTAAAAGGATTGCAGAAATAATCTCCCAGAATATGTGACGAGAAACTCCGATTATACGGTCAATTTAAGATCTCTTTTACGATCTGATCCATAACTTCAAGGCTGGAAGGATCAACTTGCGAAGAAGTGTAGCTCCCTTCTATGTCAACAATAGCTTGTACTTTTGAATTCCCGTTGCCCTCAGTTTCCGATAAGTGATTATCATATTCACTGTAGGAATATATACTTTTTCGTACAGTGGTAAAATCCAGACTACCACATGCGATATATTGAGAATCATCACTCACCCCGGGTGTCCAGGAATTTAGATCCTCAGCAAATGCAACTGAATTGTATTCTTTTGAATCAAGAGAATCAGCAGAGAAATACCTGAAGTCTTTTTCTGAAAAGTCATTAGACAAATTGTGTTTATATACCCTGACTAGGTTGTCTGAATACGCATAGCTGATCTCCCCGCTCTTGTAGCAGTAAGTTTCACCCCCGAATACAGCTATAGGACTAATATCGATCGTTAAAGAATGATCGTCCTTGCTGAGTGTCACAAGATTGGATCTTATCTTTGTCTGGCCAAGGTCATCAATTTCTTCCACCTTTAAACTCCAATCGCTCGGGTAGCTAAAACTCAAGTCTTCCAGGATAGGAGAAACATATTTTTTAGAAGATGTGTTAGTAGTTGTGGGAACAATCTTAAAAGAAGTAAGTACTAATTCTGCTTGCTCTATATTGCTTTCTTGGAGACTCTCTTCGAAATCTAATGGTAGTATGGATATAGAAAATGCAGTATTTCCCCTTTCAATCTCTAGGGTGCGGGCATAATGGACCTGTGAAGTTTTCTCCTGAAAAATTAATTTTGTCCTGTCTAAATTCTCGCCCATAAACAATATGCTTCCGCTATCTACAAGTTCCCCGGCCGCTCCGCCATAGAGATTGATAGTGGCACTGTCCTCCCGTGGCTTATAGGCAATTATTATCTTGTAGTCATCGTATGTGTTTGTTAATTCCACTCTTGTATAGGATCCAGTTGTACCCGGTACTGAGTTAGTAATAGTCTCTTCGTTTAGTGTCCAGCCAATATCAGAATAATTAAAAGTAAAACCCGTTGTCCCGATATAGGTGTTAAGGGAAGTTTCCGGAACTGTAGGGACAATTACTTCCGTTGGAATGATTGTAGGCTGGATATCGATAGGAAAATCTTTATTTTTGTTGTACCAGAGGAGGTAAACACCTCCCAATATTATTAGAACGATAAGCAAAATTCCCAAGACCAAAATCAAAGGATTTTTCTTCGAACTTGGGTGTATTATCTCTGTAGTTTCAGAACTAGGAAGATTCGGGACTGGATTGGACGATTCTTCTTGTAAAACCTCAGTTGATGAACTTTGAACTTTTTGCCCAGCATCGGTATATATTGGAGTCGTAGGGGGAGTTAAAGGGTTTAAGCTTTGTGGATTTTGCATATTTTGAATAAAAGAATTTAATTTATAGTCAGATTTTTGATAAATTCATCACAAGCTCCTTCTGCAACTGCCTCGTCCCCTTCAAAATCGCAAGTCACCATCATTCCATGGCCGAACATCATCCCAGTTCCGCACACCCCAGGGGAGATGCTGGTTATGGTCTCTGGGCTGAAGTATTCTTCACATTTGTTTGTTTCAAAACTATCAGTATAAGAAAAAGACTGGGGAGAGGCCTTCTCAACAAGACGATAAATCCCTTTCTCTTTATCCACAAGTACCGGTAGATCCTCATAATAATGGTACATTCCTTCGCTATAGGCTAATTTTACATGTATAGTTACCATCCCCGTACTCGTTGTTTCTCTAAATGCAAATTGTATAGTATTCCCAAGTACAGAATTTGTAGAGGAGTCTGTTCCAAATGTATGAGAGACTGGGGCAACTCCTTTAATTGTGCCTCCACCGGGAAGCGTATAGGAAAAATAGTTCCATTCATTCCCATATTTATTAATAAATGATGGTTGATCTATCGTTACAGAAGGGGATAGAGCGATATTGGTTGGAGAGGGCTCGTTTGAACAATATTTACTAAAGAATATGTCATTCCCGGTTTCCAATAATTCTGAGATGTCTCTATTTCTATAATAATCTTCACACTGTGAACAAAGCTCTCCATTCTGGCCTTCGTTTACACAATTAATACAACCTCCTGAATTAGGAGCTGCTAGACATACCTGAAAAAGAGGAGCATCGATAGTTTGGTTTGAGCTAACCCCGAAAAAGAAGACAAAAAAGAATCCGAATATCAAAATAATTGTTACTAACGCGACTATCGAAATTATGGCAATCAACCACTTAGTATTTTTATCGTTTGCCGAAGTTTTCTCTAAGGGAGTGGTTTGTGTCGAGTAATTATGAGTAGGTGTTTGAGATAAGCTTTTCTCTATACTAGGGTTGGTCATTAAAGCAGTTATAATTTCTTCAAGTGTACCCGTTTTTTCCCAAGAAGTGAATTTTATATCTTCTCCAGCCGCACATATTCTAAGGCCAATTCTTTCACCCCAACTTGAAAACGGATGACGGCAATATAATCATCAATTTCCATAATCTCCCCTACTCCAAAAAGCTCATGTTTTACTAGATCTCCTTCGGCTAATTTTACTGTGTTCAGGGGGCGAGGAATGTCCATAGATTCGTCCACTTCTGTCCATGGGGAAAAGTGGCTAGTTTTTGCCGAGTCGAGATCACTTGAAAATATGATCAGATGTTCAGGTATTTCCTCTATGAAGCGAGACAGCGAATTGTAGCCACGGGTGCCGAAATACAGGCGAGACTCGGCATGGGTTACCATCACCTGTTTCTTCGCACGGGTAACAGCTACATATGCGAGCCTTCTCTCTTCAGCTAATTCCTGGGGGTCAAATTTGGAGTTGGAGTGTGGAAAGAGATTCTCTTCCATTCCTGCTATAAAAACGTAGTCGAATTCCAAGCCTTTAGCGCTATGGACAGTCATGAGTGTAATATGGTCATTGTCCTCCTGACTGGTCTCGTAACTATTTTCAATTAATGCTACTTCCTCCAAAAATTTTTCCAGGCCATCACGGAAATCCAGGGGTTCGTATTTTCGTGCAAGAGACTTTAACTCCTGTATATTCTCTAACCTAGTCTCACCTTCTCCATTTTCCTTCAGTTCAGATTTATAACCCGAGAATTCAATTATGTCTTCAATTAGTTCAGATACCGGTTCTTTTGTAGATAACTCAACTAAGCGAAGGAAAATTCGAGTGAATTCTCTGAGATTTTTTGGAAGAAGGTCCGGATTAGTTGAAAAGACTTGGCTTAGATACTCTAGCAGCCCTTGTTTGTTTTCATTAGCTAAAGCGAAATATTTTTCAAGCGTTTTAGCTCCGATACCTCTGCGAGGATTGCTAATCGCCTTATTTAGAGAGAGCTGGTCACGCGGGTTCGCAAGAATTCGTAGATAAGCAAACACTACTTTTATTTCGGCACGATGATAAAAGCGCACTCCGCCTATTATTTTGTAATTAACATTTGCACTTAATAGGGCCTCTTCAAGATTTCTTGACATCGCGTTTGTGCGATACAGCACTGCGATTTCTTTCGCGCTGACATTATTTATGAGTAATTCTTTCGCCTTTTGCGTGATCCAACGAGCTTCATCGTGCTCATCCATAGCAGTGTAGACAAGCAACTGATCTCCTTCTGTGTTTTCCGTCCATAGCCTTTTAGGCTTCTGTTCCGAGTTTTGCTTAATAATTTCATTTGATGCGGCCAAGATTTTTTTTGTAGATCGGTAGTTCTGCTCCAATGTGATGATCTTTGCTTGGGGGTAATCTTTTTCAAAGCTCAATATATTGGTGATGTTAGCTCCTCGAAAACTATATATAGACTGAGCATCATCTCCAACAACACAAATATTTTGATGTTTTGAAGCCAGTAATTTAGTTAAGATATACTGCGCATGATTGGTGTCCTGATATTCATCGACAAGAATGAATTTAAAGATGTCTTGATATTTAGCAAGGACTTCGGGACTCCCACGAAATAGTTCGACGGCCTTCATAATTAAATCATCAAAATCCAGGCCGGCATTATCTTCTAAATTTTTCTGATATCGAGGATAGATCTCGGCCACTAGAGATTCAAAGTAGCCTCTTGATACCCTTTGATATTCGGTGCTGTTAATAAGCTCACATTTAGCAGACGAGATGTAGGCTTGGACTGCTCCGGGGTTAACTTTCTTCTCGTTAAGACTTAATTCTTTGATGGATTTACGTATTAGGTCCCGTTGGTCAGTACTATCATAAATTGTGAAGCCTTTATTTATACCGATTTCCTGGCCATCTCTTTTCAAAATCTGTACACAAATGGCATGGAAAGTCCCGACCCATGGCAAAAATACACGTTCAGTCCCAGCGCGGATATTTAATAATTCCATAATCCGTTGCTTCATTTCATTGGCAGCTTTATTTGTGAAAGTAACGGCCAGGATATTTTCAGGGCGTGCATGCTTATTTTCTATTAAATATGCAATCCGTTGTGTAAGCGTACGCGTTTTCCCGCTTCCGGCCCCGGCCAGTATAAGAATTGGGCCTTCAACAGTTTCAACGGCCTTTTTTTGTTCTGAGTTTAGATTATCCATGAAAGGTATTCTACAGGAACTTGCTAACGGTAGGAAAGAAAAAGTATCGTGGGATGGTATTAATTCCTTTCAACCGAAAATAGCTAACTACATATATCAAATCCGTTGATTTTATTTATATTGCCAGTTGGGAAATGATGGATCATCTCCTCCTCAGCAAACCTATTTGAATTATCTGCACATACAAATATAGGAAAAATGTCTCTACATTGGTCTGTCTACTTATTGCCATTACTTATTTCGTTACGGCATACTGAGGTGGCCTACTGAGCATAGATTTGAGACCCATTTGCTTGTTAAAGAGAGTTTTCTTTATAATCTTTCACACAAGAAAGCAGGTATCTGGTACAATATATATTGATTATATCTGTTGAAGAGATAAGACAATGGGTGAAGAGAATCCACAAAAACCAGAAACAAGAACTGTTCATTTAGGTAGGATAGGAAGTGTCCTGATATTGGGACTCGGTCTGCTCCTAGCAGCATGTAGGGCTACTGGAGGGGAAGCGACTCTTGCAAAGATGGCAATTCCGGAAGGAGTTCCAGGAAAAAATATTGCCTTAATAGATCATGAAACGGTGTGTGGGGTATTTGTAGAAGAATATGAAGAAGTTCCAGGCAGTGGAACAGTCCCGGATAAAGTCTATGCGAAAGTGACTTTGTTCAGCGAATTTGATTCCGCTACGAATTCCGCCCCGCTTCATGTATTAGAACCGGGAGATCAAGTGGAAGGAGATAATGGGTGTGTAGTAGAATTCGAAGGATTAGGTACAAAATCAATCGATGGTTATCAAAAACGAGCTGCGGCCTTCACAGTCTATGGGTTGCCTTAAATATCCTATATAGCTACCCTACTCGACTTTCCCAAGTTTGTGGCTTAGAGCATTCAATTCCTTCCACGAATCATCGTCATCATTAGTTGGAAGCTCTCTAATCAGCCTATTTAGATAAAGCTTTCTTAGACGATTAGCTGAAGATTTCAATTCACGTTCAAACTCCTGTTTACTTCCGAAGATATCTTTCAAAGGACTCATCTTGATATTTAAATAGAGTTCTTCCAACTCTTTCGGAATCTTTTTCTCTTGGATAATTATTTTGAAAAGTTCGATATTCTGATCGGCTTGGAATAATTCTGCGGGGACAAGTTGCTCTGCGAGAGAAAGCCATTGTGGATGTTGCAGAAGTAGAGACAAAAGATATGTTTCTCCATTTAAACGAAAAACCGAAACAGGGCGCTTTGTATTATCAGGCAAATTGGATGGGCCTTCTTTTTGAGACAATTTTTGTAACTGCAAAATTAAAATATCTCTTTGCACGTTTGCTTTGTGAGAAAGTTTCTCCAAGTAATCGGCACGCTCAATGTCATTCTCTATTTTGGCAATGAAGGTCAGTATATGTCTACTGAAAGCTGCCTTTTGTTTACTGTCATTGAAATCATAGCTTTTGGCTGTTTGTTTGATTAAGAAGTCAATCACAGGTTTTGCGTTTTCAACTATCTTCTCCCAGTCCCCTCCGGAAGTGATAAGTTCATCAACGTCTTTATAGTTCCCAATGTCTATCGCTTTGATTTGTAGGCCAGCTCTCTCCGCCAAGGCAAGAGACTTAAGCAATGCTTTTTGGCCGGCACTATCGGTATCAAACGCAAAATATATGTTTGAACAATATCTCTTGAGTAGTGTCATCTGCTGATCTGTCAAGGCCGTCCCCAGTGGGGCTACTATGTTTTGCATCCCGGCTTGATAGGACGAAACTATATCGATGTTCCCTTCAACAAGTATGGCGAAGTTCTTCTTGCGAATACTCTCCTTAGCTTGGAAAAGTCCATATAGAAGCTGGCTTTTATTATATACAGGGGTTTCAGGGGAGTTGAGATATTTAGGACCTTTGTCGTTGTTGTCAATTGTTCGGCCGCTGAATCCGACTACTTCTCCCTGGTGGTCAATTATAGGGAACATTAGTCGATTACGGAATTTATCATAATTCCTACCATTCTTAGTGGCGAGCAGTCCCCATTTTACCAGTTGATTTTCATTATAGCCTTTTTTAAGTAGGAACTTTTTAAGATTTTCATAACCCGGAGGAGCGAAACCAAGTTGGTAGGCCGAAATTCCTTTCCGGCTGAGTTTCCTTTTTTGGATATATTTGCGGGCAGGTTCGCCGATCTTGTGCTCAGTAAGTAAATAGTGAAAATATCTGGAGACCAGAGCATTTAGTTCAAATAATGTATCCCTTTCTTCTCGTTTCTTCTTAAATTCCGGACTTGAGAACTTTTTTAGCTCTACACCGGCTCTTTTTGCTGATTCTTCAAGTGCGTGGGAAAAGTCCAACCCTTCAATTTTCTCTATAAACTTGATGACGTCCCCACCCTCCCCGCATCCGAAACACTTAAATAAGCCTAATTCCGAGTTAACGGAGAAAGAGGGCGTTTTTTCCTGGTGAAATGGGCATAACCCGAAATGATTACGGCCCGACTTTTTGAGAGTAGGAATATATTCTTGTACCACTGTTGCTATATCTAGCCTTTCTTTTATCGTTTCAATTTGATCTCGCCCAGTCATAATTTCGGGTAATTTGTTTAATTTTAACAGAACCAGCAAATTATTAGGAAAGTTGAGATATGTATACTTTTACTAAGAATGAAAATTGATAAGCCACACTAGAATCTTTCTAGCCGAATTATCCTGGAATCTTAGCCCAAACAGTTATGTATTAATGGTTTTCATTCCAATTCTGAAAACAAGAGAAGATTATAATAGAATTTTTAAGGGGACCTTGCCTTCACGATGAGAAGCTCTCACAAAGAAGTTCCATAGGAAATATAGCGCCATGTGCACTATTGTTATAGAGGCTAAATCGGCTATAATCTTTCCTATGAAGAAAACTGATTCTACGGCTAAAACAACTTCCTATAACAATGCATACTCTTTATTGTCAGATGAGCATTCCTGGAATAAAGCCAAAGGAATCGAGGCTGAGATTAGGGAGATAGTTCAATCAATTTTGGCCGGAGAAGAAATTACAATTGTCATTCAAAGGACACAAAATCTTGCACATGGCGATTTCACGACAACTGCTCCTTTCCAACTGGCAAAAATTTACGGAAAGAGTCCACAGGAAATAGCAGGGGAATTAGTTAAGAGATTGGAACAATCGAATGAGTTGATGAGCAAGGTAGAAGAAATCAAAGTTGTTGGGGGATATATAAATTTCTTTGTTAAAAAGGACCGTATTATCCAGCATTTAGAGAGAGATATTAGGAGTTCCGACAGTTTGTCGGCAATACTCAAAAATAAGAAAATAATGTTTGAATATGGCCATCCCAATCCATTCAAAATGATCCATGTTGGACATCTTCGGAACTTCATCCTTGGGGAATCTTTGACTAAGGTCTTTGAAAAAGTTGGTGCCGAGGTTATACGAGTAAATTACCAGGGAGATGTTGGCATGCATGTAGCTAAGTCTATCTGGGGTATCCGAAGCTTATTAAAAAGGGAGGCCATAATTCTTTCACAAGTGGAAAAAAGGGCCATCGAGGAAAGAGTGGCCTTTATAGGGAAAGCATATACTTTAGGAGCCGGAGCATATGAGGATGACGAGACAGCGAAAGAAGAGATAAAACAAATCAATTATGCTGTTTATTCATATATCCAGAGGGAATTAATTAGAAAATACGAGTGGAATCCGGCTATCAAATATGAAGATTTCATGGCCACTAACTTGAATGTTGAAGAGATAAGCGAAATATGGGAAGCAGGGAAAAAGTGGAGTCTTGACGCATTTAGAAAATTTTATAAAAGGATAGGAACCAACTTTGACAGGGAATATATGGAGTCGGAAACG
>CAYVIR010000020.1:0-10444 GCA_964451645.1 uncultured Candidatus Saccharibacteria bacterium
AGACTGGTAAGAAGTGTCCACAATACGGAAAAGATTGCCATTTATATTGACTCTAAGTATACTTTTAGTGTATTAGAAAGTATAGTCATTTCTGAATCCTTGTACGTAGGGAAGGAAATTACGAAAGAAGAACTAAGACGACTTGAAGATCTAGCAAAATATAAATTGCTAAAACAGAAATTATTGAATGTCATTTCTATTCGACCCCGATCGGAGAGAGAAATTCGTAATTATCTGGTAAAAAAGAAAGCCATCAACTTTACTGATGAACTCATTGACGAGCTCAAAAGAGAGGGTATTATAGATGACCTAGGATTCGCTAATTGGTGGATTCAACAAAGAAGGACTTTTTCTAAGAAGAGCATCAGAGAAGTACAGAAGGAATTATTCTTAAAAGGAATAAGTAGAGAAATTATCCAACAAGCCGAGATCGAGAATAAGGACGATCTGGTGGAATTGGATTCGGCTCTCAACCTCCTTCAAAAGAAAAAAGGACTACTGGTCAGTAAAAACTTAAATGAAGAATTATTGAATGAGAAATTGAAAATATTTCTTACAAGGAAAGGATTTAGCTGGGAAATCATACACGCTGCATTTGATAGACTAAAAGACGAAACTAATTATTAAAATTACATATAAATGCAAAATTTAGGAGGGAAAATAAAAACCGCCAGAGAAGATGCAAAAATGTCGCAACTTCAAGTAGGAGTAGCTCTTGGAGTATCAGACAAAACAATTTCAGGATACGAGTCAGATAGGATATGTCCACCAATCGATAAATTACAACAATTGAGCGACCTTCTCAAGAAACCTATAACCTACTTTCTAAATATTGATGCAAAGGATTATAAGATTGCGTCCCGTCTTCGTGCTGTTGAGATAGCGCTAAGAGATATCAGACAGGAGCTTAGAGAGATAAAGGTACTCTCACAGAAGAATAATTTAGATTAATTGGCTTTCAATAATGCGTGTGAGATGGTAAAATCATTAATCGTTTAGATAGAGACAGATACATATTTATGTTCGGATTATGAATACAGAATTACTTGCAAAAGTTGAGAAAAATTATGAAAAAAGAGTGCCTAGCATTGTCGTAGGGGACCAGGTTGAAGTCCATACCGTAGTAAGAGAGAAGAATCGACAAAGGATACAGATATTCAAAGGACTAATTATCGCCATTAAAGGTTCAGGCCTCAGAAAAACATTCACAGTTAGAAAAATCAGTGCAGGGATTGGAGTAGAAAAAATATTCCCCTTACACAGTCCTAATATAGAAAAGCTGGTCATTACTAAGAAAGGGAATGTCTCGAGATCCAAGCTGTATTATTTAAGGGAGAGAGTGGGGAAAAAGGCTTTGAAGGTTCGAACCTCAGATGCAACAAATCTCGAGGACTTCTATGCAGTAGCTCCTGAAGAGGAAAAGTCTACCGAAGAAGTTGAGACACCAGAGGTAATAGAGGATCAGGTAGAGCAAGCAACTGAAGAATCTGTTGATGAAACAGAAAAACCTACCGAATAGCTTTCTCGAGCTTGAAATTTTATCCCAAGGTTATAATCGTATTGTCGGTATCGACGAAGTTGGGCGTGGCAGTTTTGCCGGGCCCGTGTATGTTTGCGGATATGTTTTCACTGAAGAGTCGCCTATCCTGGCCGGAGTGAATGACTCTAAACAATTATCTCGAAAGAAGCGCAAAGAGCTTTTTGGAAATCTCAAATCCCACAAGTATTTACTAGAGGAAGGTTCTGTCCAAGACATTAATCAACTAGGTGTTGGAATGACTGTCATCAATTTGATAACCAAAATTGTTGCCGAACTTTCAGATGGAAAGACATTCTTCCTAATTGATGGACATTTCAGCCAAAATTTTTCAGCTCAATCTCGCCAGGTAGTCAAAGGCGATAACCTGCATTATTCTATCAGCTGTGCATCGATAATAGCCAAGGAGCTTAGAGATGAAATGATGCGCCACGTAGGGAAAAGATATCCTCAATATGATTTTGAGCACAATGTTGGATATGGTACCGCAACGCATATCCAGGCCATAAAAAAGTATGGTATAACTCCAGAGCATAGGCTTAGTTTCAAGCCAATGCAGAAATATTCATAATAAAACTATTCATAAACACTCGCGAAAAAGGCCGTATTGCAGAGAGATTAGTCTGTAGATATCTAGTTAAGAAAGGATATACTATTCTTGATGTCAATTTCACCATCCGAGGTGGGGAGATCGATATTATTGCTAAAAAGGCTGAAGTAATAGTTTTCGTAGAGGTGAAAAGTCTTAGCACAGAATCTATAAATTTAAGCGAAACAATTTCGAAGTATAAAAGAAAATCACTTATTAGAACATGCAAAACCTGGCTAAATAAGAACCACTGTCTCAACTCAGATTGGAGAATCGATTTTGTGGGAATAAACCTTGACCTAGGCAAGTTGAGAAAATTAGTTCACTTAGAAAATGCTATCTATTGAACATACACACTACAGAGCCCTAACAATAGTGTCATAAAGATAATGATTATTAAAATTAGTCTTTTCACCAATTTTTGCCCTCCCATCAGATACGAACCTAACTGATAGAGGCTTATTATACTTGTCTGATAAAGCCTTAACTAGTTTTAAGATATTTAGAACCTTGTCTTTATCTTCATCTACACCGATTGGATAAACATCAATTCCTAATCCCGAATGTAGAGATAAAAATAGATTTCTTTCAATTGAGAAGTTTCCTTGCTCATATTCCCTTGCAAGCTCAAAATCCTCCAAACATGGGACCATAAGGCCGCAAAGTCCAACAGGTTTGGGATTATCTTGTTTAATAAAGTTTGTTATATCAGTATAAATACTGGTTAGTATTGAATCTGAGAAATTTCCATTTAATCTCTTTATCAGGTTAATCAGTGAGGATTCATTTTCAAACAGAGGGGCGATTGAACTATCTATACCTAAAAATTGATTATTGCCTTTCATTAAATTTACTATTTCAGAATATACGTCGTGCATTCGCTCAAACCACTGTGATATCGAAGTAACCGACTCTGATAAGTCAGTAGGTTGTAATCCGACTGAAAAACCATCTTGTTCATAATCAGCCGAGGGCATATATGGGCTTGATTTCGCATTATTAAAAGTGAATGTAAAGTTGAATGTTTTAGATGGTATCTCCTGAATTATTCTAAACAATAATAGGACATGCTCCATTTGAACTTCTACATTTGAAAGATCAAGGTTAACATTATCTCTCGAAGACACGAATAACTTAAAATTATCTGTAATGTAGTCCAGGGGTTTCCTCCCCACACTTACTAATACATCTTGGGGCAGGCTATCTCCTTCACCAAAGTTACCGGGATGGCATACCCTGAGTGTTTGAACTTTATAACCATTTGAAATAAAAACTCCCTTAGTATCGGTTAACAAATCTAGATTTAATTTATCAATGTCACCTACGAATTGAGTGATCGTCCTTATTATCTTATTCATTCATGGTGGTTATAAAATATATATTTCAGAATACATTAATTTATTAATTCAGGGAATTCATCTATTTATCCTAGAGGTAGGAAGTTGCCTGGTTATTTCATTATAGTAGGAGATTCGAACAAAAATGTGAGTCGGGCGGGACTCGCCTGCCTGCGCAGGCAGGAACCCGCAACCACTCCCGACTAAGGTCGGGATTGCTCTACCATTTTATCGATCATTTTCTTACTTTTCCAAGATTTTATCTGCCTCTCTCTTTTAGTTGCCTCTTTCTTTCCCATATACTCTTCTCGGTAAACTAATTCCCAGATTCCAGGCTGTTTCCTAGTAAATTTAGTTTTATGTTTTGGTTTGTTATGTTCAAAAACTCTTTTCCCGATATTCGATGTAATGCCAATATAATACTTATCTATATCTCTATTTACTAGTATGTATACAGTATGCATCTATGGGAAACACCTTACGAAAAACTAAACGTGAGTCGGGCGGGACTCGAACCCGCAACCACTGGCTTAAAAGGCCATTGCTCTACCATTGAGCTACCAACCCAACTAGTAAATCTAGGGTTCAGCTTGTCTGAATCCAGATTTTCTGTTGTCCCGCACACACTTAGTGGGATGCGGGACCTGTTCTGTTTAAATCAAGTTTTATTCTTCAAGAACGCATTAACCTAAAGACCCCCCGTATAACTTCGCTACGCTCGTTTACGGGGCTAGTTCGGATAAGCTCATAAATTCGCTAACTCCTCACTAGATTGAGCTACCAACCCGTTAGATAAGTTCAGGGCTTTTCGAAGAAAAGACCAAACTTTCTTAGGTCCCGCCCTCAAATTCGATCTATTGATCAGGATTTGAGGGCGGGACGGTTAATATTATCATAATTCCAGGATTATGGCATCCCTTTTAGAGCTAGATCTTATGCGAATTATACTAACGGGTTATACGGCTATTCCGCTTTCGCTTTCGCGAAAAAAGCACTGACCCTTTGAGGTCTCTGTATACTTACAGTTTGACAGGTCCATAAGGGTCTCCCTCCCGCACTCAACTTGAGAGCGGGATCCGGAGAACCCGTTTCGCCTCTAGGCAAACCTTCCTCTGTCCTCGGCTCAAGGCTGGGGCAGAAGCCCCGAAAACCCGTCTCACCGATACAAGCCTTCCTTGAATTTGAATAGTGATATTTTACTCCAGCTTGTTAACCCTCCCATCCGCTCTCCCCCAGTAACACAGATATTTTTCATTTCATAAATTCTAGCTTTCCCATTATAATGTGTCCACGATGAAAATCATTCTTACAAAAACACACATTCACTATCTAATAGTATTAATCTCAGTCTCGGCCGTTCTGGGCTCACTTTATATCGGGTTCTTTGGAGATCCCATCCAAAATATTAAAGATTTAGTTTTCTTCGATAGTGGAAGGAGTATACCTCCATGCAGTTTATGTTGGTACCAGAGGATGTTTATATACCCTGTAGCGCTGATATCTTTAATATCTTTAAAAATTAAAGACCAGAAGTTCATATATTATATAGTTCCACTTATAGCTCTCACTATTCTATTTGCCAGCTATCATGTGTACATTCAGGAAAACGGCTCAGGAATTATCCCTTGCGAAGTGGGCAGACCATGCAATGTGAAGGAGTTTGAGTATCTAGGCTTTATTACAATCCCAGTACTCTCTTTGATGGTCTCGGTATCAATTGCAGCATTGAGTATTATCTATCTGCGGAAAAAGGATTAATCCAATAGCAAGGAAACGGTCCGGATACCAGCACCAAGTTTAGTATATTCATCAAACTTAACTTTAATTGGAGTGTATCCTGCACCTTTGATCTTAGTTTTAAGCTGCTTGGAAATCTTACTATTAACCAAAATCTTCTTTCCAATAACCATGCTCCCACATGCAAATAGCTCCGCATCTTTCATCTCAACAACGATCGGATGACTAAAATGGAAGCACACTTTTGCTTGTTCTATCATTGAAAGCACATCAGGCACATATAGAACATTGTGACTGTCAAGCGGAGATATACAATCCAGAAGGTGGAAATACTTGCTGCTTATTATTTGAAATTCTGTAACTTGTTTCCCGAATATCTCTTCAAGATAATCCTGGGTCTTTCGAGAACTCCTTCTTCCCCATCCAAAAAAGTAGTTTCCATCAACTTCTATCAGATCATTGCCTTCAAAGTAATCCCTGTTTTTTCTTATTAATACTTCATAGCCAAGATCTTTTACAAGGTCTGCAATTATCTTGGACTCCTTCCTACGAGGGGTTGACTTAAATTTTGAAAGGATAAATTTACCGTTTTTAGCAAATCCCAAATCCCCCGCATAAATCATGCCGGGACAGATTGGATCTTGAGCTATTTCAATTACTTCTACCCCTAGGCCCTCATATACAGACTTCAAATTTTCGTATTCATCAATCAATTCTGAGAGGACAACAGATGACGTCTCAGCACGTAGGCTTATCTCTTTAGCAATGTCTATATTTTGTGGCCTACAGAGTAAAACTTTCATGTTAATCTACTTCTAAGAATTGCCATAGATTTATCGGGGTTGGCTTGCCCTCTTGTTTTTTTCATAACCTGACCCAAAAGAAATTTGAGTGCATTGGGATTCTTTTTTAGATCTTCCACCACTTTTACATTCTCTAGTAATACTTCGCTTACAATTCTCTCCAGCTCTTTCTCATCGCTAATAATAATTAACCCTTTAGATTTAATTGTTTCTTCAACGCTACCCCCGTTTCTATAGATCCCTTCGAGGACTTGTCGAGCAATCGGCCCTGACAATGATTTGTTGTTTACCTTACGTATCAACACAAGAAGTTCCTCACCATCAAACTTAAGGTCGCTGATAGTAGCTTTATCAGCTTTTAGCATAGACATGACGTCTCGAATTAACCATTTCGAAAAGACTTTAACAATCTCATTATCATCTTCATTCTGAATTGATCTCTCAAACCAGTCAGATAAATTTTTACTCGATACTAAAGTTTCTGCGACAAGCGGATCCAAACCAAATCTATCTATATATTTTAATTTCCTTTCCTGTGGGAGCTCAATCATTTCAGACTTCAATTGAGACAGGTATTCATTGCTTATATTGATAGGAGGGATATCCGGCTCAGGGAAATATCTATAATCCTGGGCATCCTCTTTTTTCCTCTGGGAGTGAGTTTTTCCTGTTAAGTCCCTAATTCCTCGCGTCTCTTGTGTCGGCATCTCACCTCTATCTAGGATCAATTTCTGCCTCTCATATTCATAATTAATTACCTTCTCAAGAACAGAAATGGAACTGATGTTTTTTACTTCTATTTTATACGAAGGTAACTTCTTTTCTCCGGCTTTCTTCAGCGACATATTCAACTCAAAACGCAATTGACCTTTCTCCATATTTGCCGTGCTTATATCTAGATAGCGTACGATTTGTCGCAGCCTTTTGGCAAAGTTCAGCACTTCTCTTATATCTCTAAAATCGGGTTCAGTTACTAATTCTATTAAAGGCACTCCTGATTTATTGAAATCAATAAGTGTTTGATCCTCTGTATGGATAGACTTAGCAGTATCCTCTTCAAGATGAATTCTATTTATTCTTATTCTCTTTGAATCTTTCTCCGAATCAATTTCCACATAGCCTTCATAACAAAATGGCAACTCATATTGAGAAATCTGATAACCCTTTGGCAAATCCGGGTAAAAATAGTGCTTCCTATCAAATCTAGACTGTCTATTTATCTTGCAGCCCAAGGCTAGTCCCAACTTTATACATTTCTCTATCGCAACCTCATTTGGAACGGGAAGCGCACCCGGTAGGCCCAAGCAAACAGGACATGTACAGGTGTTAGGATACTGTCCGAAATATTCGGCAGAACATGCGCAAAACATTTTTGATTTTGTCGTTGGCTGAAGATGGACTTCTAGGCCAATTACAAGTTCATACATACTATGCATTGTTTAAATTATCTTCTAATGACTGTGCTATCGCAAGAACTGTCCTTTCGTCAAATTGTCTTCCAATGAATTGGATACCGATAGGAAGTCCTTTTTTATCAAACCCGCACGGGTTACTTATACACGGCAAACCTTCAATCGCGATTGGTTCAGTAAGAATATACGCCAGTTATCCAAAGAGAGTGTTTTTAGCTGAAACACCTAACTCCGGGGCCGTAGTGGGCATTGTTGGAGCTGCGATGATATCGACCCCCTCAAAAGCTTTTCTAAAGTCATCGGTTATCATTGTTCTCACTTTCTGGGCCTTTCTATAGTACGCATCATAATATCCGGCCGACAATGTGTAAGCACCCGTCAAACTCCTCTGCTTAGCTTCATGTCCGAAACCCTCTGCCCTATTTAGGGCAATCTGATCGAGAATTGTATCGGCTACCGTCTTTGAATTGTGACCATAACGGATACCGTCTATGCGAGAGAGGTTGGAAGACACTTCGCTTCGTTGCACCACGGTGTATACTGCTATAGAATATTTTGGATCAAGGAGGTCAATTTCGACAAGTTTTGCGCCTCTAGACTCAAGGAGCTTACAGCTCTGCAATACATTCGACAACACTTCATCGCCTATCCTATCATCAAAGTAGTGCTTAGGCATACCAATTTTCACTCCCTTCAAATCAAACTTCAGATTTCTAATTAAATCCAGCGGCCCTTCCTGAATTGTTGTTGCATCATACTTATCTGCTCCCGAAAGCACTTTTAGAAGAATAGCGGCATCCTCTACGGAATTTGTAATGACTCCTGGCCTGTCTAAGGACGAACCCATTGCAATTAAGCCATATCGACTAATACGTCCGTATGTCGGAGCAAAGCCGACAAGGCCACACCAAGAGGCCGGCCCTCTCACTGACCCTGCAGTTTCCGATCCAATAGAATATATACTCATACCCAGTGCCACTGCTGTTGCGCTCCCCCCACTCGACCCTCCCGCCACATGCTTTTTACTGAAAGGATTAAGGGTGGTGAAGAAATCTGATGCCTCTGTGCTAGAGCCATGGGCGAATGCATCCATATTTGTCTTGCCGACTAAACACGCACTACTATCTATAAGTTTTTGGGTTACCGTTGAGTTATATGGAGATATATAATTTTTGAGAATATTTGAGGAGGCAGTAGTTCTTGTCCCCTTCCAATTGAAATTATCTTTGATCGCCCCCGGAATCCCCCATAACACACCATCTTTTGGAGATGATAGCATCTCCTCTGCTTGTTCGAAAGTATGAGAAACAAAAGCATGATATTCCCCGTCAAACCGATTAATGACCAATCTCGTTTCCTCCAAAAGTTCCTTGGCTGTGTAATCCCCAACAGATAATTCAATCTGAATTTCTTTTATCGTTTTATTCTTGGTCATGAAAGACTTTTTTTACACTAAAGTAGCCTTTATAAGTTTTTGCTGCATTCAATAAAGCCTCATCCTGACTCAAGCTTACACCGACTTCATCTTTCCTCAGTATATTCTCCGTGCCGATAGTTTGTGCTGTCTCTTTAATTCTCTCTGTTTCGAGTTCTGCCAATGTGTCTACTGCATCAATAGCTGTCTTTAGATTTGACCTGTATACATCCAGATCGGCTTCAGGGATTTTAATCTTAATCAGATCAGCGACTTTTCTTACTATTTTGTTTGTAATTTTGGCATTCATTGATTTTTCAACAAAAAATCCCCTTCCGGGGACATGTGGCAGCCCTAGAAGATCCCTCTGGCTAGCTCTGAAAGAAGACCTCATAAGGCGATTAAATCATATTGGGTTTGCTTTGTCAAAAACCGTCACCCTGGTCAATGTCTTCCTCTGCTTCCGGAAGAGTAAACTCTTCCAGATCCTCTTCATCAAATTCATCTTCCGGATACAAATTCTCTGTTTCATCAGCATAGTCCTCATCATCAAAACGGTTTGTCATCATGTTACACGCATAAAAATTAGGCAGGATTCGCTAAATTATGTTAGTCGAAATCTTAATTTTAAATTGTAAATAAGAATATAAATATTTAATTGTTAGAATGTCAATAGTATAAAAATTATTTAACAGAATTTTGTTGTTTGGTATTATTATTAAATCTATATATGTTTAAAACCTCTATGAAAAAATTCGCCCTTGTCTTTATATTCTCTTTAATCTTCTTCACAGGATGTGCAAAGGATTCCCAAGTTGACACTTCCGAAATCAGTATAGGAACTGAGGCTCTATCCTCTTTTGACGGCCATGATGGGGAGAAGTGTTACGTTGCAGTATCCGGAATAATCTACGAAATAAAGAATAGCTCATCTTGGATAGATGGAGAACATCTCGATTCGAAGGGTAAGGCAAGCTGCGGGAAAGACCTTACGGAGGCTATCAAAGATTCTCCTCACGGTGTCTCTATTCTTACGTCATCTCCAAAAGTAAAAAGAATTGGGAAATTGCTATCCTGAATATATAGTCCTGTCTATTGGGAATATACACATCGATATGTGCCTTTATGAAAGGACAAATAAACACTATTTTTCACCACCCAAATAAGCAAAAGTGCTATGATATTGTCTAACAGGCCATTTAAGGGGAAGGCGGGCCAAGCAGAAAATACCTATAATGCCTCTATCCGATTTGCCTTTAATCATAAGAAGGAAGATTTAAAAATGTACGAGAAAATAGCAAAGAAAATATCCCTAATCACTACTAGCTTCACCTGGTTGATCTGTTTTCTTTTAATACTATTTTTTGAGCTGAGATCAAAGATTGAGATACGACCAGTCGATACGATCTTGGCTTTATGTTTAGGATTATGGACATTTATCAGTGCATTTATCCTAAAGAAGAGGTTAGATATTGATCAGGAGAGTCGCAGACATAGGAGCTACTTTTTACTGGCGATTATTCCCGGATGGATAGTGATTCTGCTCCCGTTTTGGCTACTAGGGGCCAATAGCGCTCTATTGGAAATTATTATATTTGCAGTTGGAATCTCTCTC
>CAYVIR010000021.1:0-1297 GCA_964451645.1 uncultured Candidatus Saccharibacteria bacterium
AATATGTACAGAATCTAATTACAGAATGCAAATTACAAACAAATCAATTCCAAATACATAATTTAGAAGCGAAGATAAAAGAACAACTTGCTATTCTTAAACAAGTCCCAATATTGGAATCAAATATTGCGTTGCTTGAAGAACAAGTTTCTAAATATACCTTAGTCTGTGTGAATCAGAGTGAATTTAATAAAGAAGCTGTAAAACTTAATTCTTTCCTGAATAATAAGTCCCTCATGGATGAATACGCTTTAGTTAAGGATAAGTCATTGACATGCACTTTTGACATAGCACAAGCCATCTCAAGTGACTACAAGATGTTTCAGAGCAGTTATTCTTTAGCCAAAGGATATACCGACAGCATTATTGCCAGATATAATCAACTCCTCACAGATGATTCTTCTTTTACAAAGGATATCGATAAACTTTCTGAGCGAAATACTGAGTTAGGGAATCTCGTTTCTGAAGTTATGGAAACACAAAGCTTGACCGATTTGAAACTGAAAACCACTTATGCTGAAAAGTTGAATATTGAGGAAGACCTAAAAATTAAATATGCTGATTTGACTCAACAGACTGTTTTAACGGAAGAGGAAGTCGAGATTGCTATATCAGAAGAGGGGAAAAATGTTGCACTTAGCCTAGACGATGGGAATACATGGATGCAAACACAAGATATTGACAGATTATTCAAGTTCCTTTCTATTATAAAGTCTAATTCCGATCAGGTTTCTTTAATTAAAAATTTGAAGCAAGAGTACAATCAAAAGAATTTGGATTTAAAACTTCTACTAGCAAAAAAACTAGCATTAAATATCATTCTTAGTGTTTACTCGCAGGAGATCGAGAGGAATACATCTAAAATAGATATCAATAACTCTTTGCGGAGTAAAATTAGTAAGACTATAGGGCAACATAAAGTACTCGCCGAAGAAAGGAAGAATATGGACCGGACTTACCAACAGGCAAGCTCTATACTCACTAGCGTGAAGGAGGAATGTAGTAGGGAATCGGAAAAACAGTTTGCCACTTATAAAAAGACTTACGAAGAACTTCAGGACGACTTTAAAAAGCATCTCGATGACACTTTCAAGGCCACTTTAAATCAGAAAGAACAGGCCATTATGGTCGACGTGGCAGCGTATTCCTCTACTGAGCCACACTTGGTCTTTACCATGGCCAGCAAACTGAATACTGCCTTGCAGGAACTCTCCTCTTGCAAGGAGAGTCAAGAGCTCAGTATTAGAACTGGCTCTGAAATAGTAAATAGCTATACTACCAATGGTTTTAATGGCCT
>CAYVIR010000021.1:1307-1610 GCA_964451645.1 uncultured Candidatus Saccharibacteria bacterium
TCCATTTTCAAGTCGATAGCGACCCCGAACTGGCCGCTAAATTAAAGGCGATTGATAATGAGCTTAGAAACGAAATGCCCCTTAGCCAAGTGGATTCTAATTTTTATTACAAACAGTTTAGCCAAAATCTGGCCGAGCAATTGAATGGCGAAATTCTCAAAGAAAGAACGATCCTCCTACGACCAGAAAGTCCCTGGACACAACAACTTACACTAAAAAAGATAACGACTGTAGTCTATATCTGTGAAAACAATACTTGGTCAGGTAGAATTGAAAGAATTACTCATGAAGTTGAGAAGGAGC
>CAYVIR010000021.1:1620-10213 GCA_964451645.1 uncultured Candidatus Saccharibacteria bacterium
AATGACTGAACCTTTATCCATTTCTGACTTGGAGGGGACAAGGAGCATTCCTGAACTACTAAATCCTGTTTTTCAAAACCTTCTTAACGAAAAAGGTATTAAACTTTACGGTTCATGCCAATGAAGAATAAACTTAGAAACACTTCTTTTGATCTTTTTAGGTTTTTCACTCCAGCTCTCACCACACTGTTTTTTTTGATTTTATTCAGTTACCTTGGAGTATTTATTGAAGAACAGAAATATTATCTGTTGATAGGTGGATATAGCAACCCCTTAATTAGCATAGTGTTTTACGCATTCTCTCTCATTGTTGGATGGTCTCTATCAATATACATTTTTAAATTGGAACGACTGTTCTCTACTCGCTCCCGTAAGTTAATATTTATATTTTTTTCGTTTGCTACAATTATAACTTTCCAAGCTTTAACGTATTTATTGATTTTTAGATATTTAACCGGGATCAACTTATTTGATTTAAAAATATTGTTATCCACTATGCTTGCAAAACAAATAAAGAACATATTCGCTATGCTATTTTCCTTCAATCTGGCAGTTGCTGGTTTTGCTAATTTGTATTTAATTCTCAAAGCGAAGAATAATAAACCGGAGAAAAGCGACAGTACTATGGAGAGCATCCCCAGCACTTCGAACACAAATGAAACATCTACATTTGAAAATGCTATAACCATCTAACAATGAAAATACTCAAGAGATTTTATTACTATGTATTAATCTATAAACGATACTTTCTGCTTGCAGTTTCCTTCAATATTTTTTTCACCTTTATTGCTAACTTACTACCACTCTTTCTTCGCAACACAGTCAATTACGCCCTCGAAGGAGATGATAGCCGGTTGTTCTCTTCATTATTACTCATATGCGCGGTTATCATTGTCGACTTCTTTGGAGAGATGATCACTCAATATATTGCCGATGTGGGGGTTATTAAGTCCGCAGCACAACTAAAGCTCGACGTATTTAAACATCTGCATGACTTGGATTATGGATATCATACGAGGAAGTCATCAGGGAAACTGATAAGCATCTTTAGAAGAGGAGAGGGAGGATTTATAACTTTTTATGAGGAAGTAAATATTTGGGCACTTAGAGTTATTCTGAATTTCATATTCATTGTAATTATTTATGCATCAATATATCCCAAGATCATTCTCATTACTTTCATAACCTTCCTTATAAATGCCGGCTGTATGTATTTTACAGTAAGGTTAAATATCTCTAGAAGGAAAATTTTTAATAAAACTGAGGATGAAGTGAGTGCTTTGATAGTCGATAACATGATAGCTTTCGATACTGTCAAGTACTTCGCAAAAGAGAAGTTTGAACAAACGCGTCTAGGTAAAAGTATGGATAAATGGATTAAACAATTTGTTGATTATGTGATTACATTTCGTGTTATAAGTCTTGTTAATGGAGGATTAGCTAAGATTGGACTAATTTTGACAATAATCATCGCTTTTTATGATTTGACTAATAACCAAATAAATCCCGGGGAATTTGTGTTAGCACTAACCTTTGCCACTACATTCTACCCAGGTTTACAGAACTTAGTTTACAATTTCAGAGAGATGGCAAAGAATTACGAGGATTTGAAGAATTATTTGGAAGTATTGGATGAAAAGATTGTCATCATAGATGGATCGAGAGAGAAAACAGTTGTTAAGGCCTTGAATGAATCCTCCAAAATTACTATCGCTTTTGAGAATGTCTCATTTTCATACAATAAAAAGATCCCAGTATTCAGAAATGTAACATTTACGATTAATTCAGGAGAATCAGTCGCCTTTGTGGGATACTCTGGAGTCGGAAAGTCAACACTTATTAAATTACTGTTGAGATTTTATGATCCGGACGAAGGAAGTATTCTAATAAACGGCATAAACATCAAAGATTTACCGAAAGAAGCCCTTCGCAACAAAATAGCCATGGTTCCACAAGATGCCTCATTATTTAACAATACGATAGAATACAACATTGCTTATAGCAAAGCTGGCTCTTACAGAAAGGCTGATGTTTATAATGCAGCAAAGCTAGCTTATTTGGAAGAATTTATTAATAGTCTTCCCGATAAGTATTCAACCGAAATTGGAGAAAGAGGCATAAAACTGTCTGGCGGACAAAGACAACGGCTCGCCATTGCGAGAGCATTTGTAAAAGATGCCCCGGTAATAATTTTTGATGAAGCTACAAGTAGCCTTGATTCTGAATCGGAGAAAGAGATCCAAAAGGCATTTGTAGAACTTTCCAAGGATAAGACTACTATAGTGATTGCTCACCGGCTTTCCACCGTCTCAAAAGTTGATAGAATAATTGTATTGAGTGATGGAAGGATCACTGAGGAGGGCAGTCATCAAGATCTGATCAGTAAAGATGAAGGTCTCTATAAGCAACTCTGGGAAATTCAATCCAATGGTGACTTGTTTTAATCCCAACCTTCAAAATCTAAATATTTTTTTATCTCAATAGCAAGTGCTCCATCTTTTCCGTGATGACCTGCAAGAGTTACAAATATTATCTTAGAATTGGGCAATTTCTTGTGGAGGCTCCAAGCACTTATAGGCGGCGTAATCATATCATAGCGTCCATTTATAATCACTATTGGTATATTTATTATCTTTTGAATATTAGTGCTTCGAATTAATTCCATATCTTCCAGAAAGAACATATTATGTATATAGTGCAGCATTATTTTGGCACCATTAATTTCTTCATCAATATTTATTTCTTCTTCTTGTGTTACTGGCTCTAACGTGAGAAGTTTTTCTTCCCATTTATTAAATGCAGGCAAGTATTTTTCTTGCAATGCTCGATCCGCACCCACTGCTATATCATATAAGTAATCAGTAATATTTAAACGTGATTCTTCTGGTAATATTGAAAGCAACTTCTCCCATTCTTGAGGATAAAACAAGTTCGCCCCATAATTATGAAGCCAGTCTTCTTCTGATTTGCTACCTAAGAAAACTCCTCTCAACAGCATTTTAACTACTCTCTCGGGGTAAATCTGTGCATAATATAATGCGAGTGTACTTCCCCAACTTGGTCCATGAATATGCCACTTTTCGATTTTTAAATGTAGTCTTAATTTTTCGATATCTTCAACCAAATCTTTCGTCGTATTATTTGTGACTTCAGCGATCGGGAGTGATTTTCCACACCCACGTTGATCGAACATAATTATTTTGTATCTTTTGAGATCATATAGTTGAGCATATTTTGCTTTAGATTGACCTCCAGGCCCTCCATGAATTGTAAGAACGGGAATGCCTTCCGGGTTACCATATTGATGATAATAAATGCTATGAATCCCATCTACTTTTAAATATCCATCATCAAACAAAATCGGATCTTGGGATTCCATTGAGGTAATTTAAAAAATATATATCTATATTAACGATTCCAATTATCTTTGACTATCCAGCTTCAATATATTAGCGAAAACAGATCGATTGCTTCTGGCGAGTATCTCTCTATTCTCATTGCATCAAATTTATACACCCCTGAATGATTCTTCCCACTGAATATTTCTATATTTGATCTAGTTCCTAATTTTCTTTGCAAATGTGCAATCTGCTTATGATCACTTCTTTCTATCTGAACGTATGCAGTTCCTTGAATACCAAGTTGATTGGCAATATATTCCCAATAAAATAATTTTTCGTGTGTACCTTGCGGTAAGTTATATATTCCTCCTGCAGGTCGAAATATGACTAAATCAAAACCAGCTATTCCAAACATTCTTTTTACATAGTCTAAAGAGTAATCAAGTACGGGTAAATCTCTTAAATCACAGTTTATTCTTACTTGATCACCACCTAGATCTACTCCGTATTCATTTGAGACGTCTAATTCAACTGCTGCTCCTATACATCCTAACTGTCGAAGTAACGTGATAGGCCCCATTAATTCAAGGCCTACAATATCCCTACAGCAAGAATAATCTAGTAAAGTGTTTACACCCTCTGGAAAGGCACATCCAAGAGTTTGGTCATAAGAATACGGACTCCCTGTTACAGGGGAATCATAAATATCCCAGCCTTTGTATTGTTGCCAACTTACAGGACATACAAATATATTATTTATAATATCGTCTCTGGTTTTTTGTCTTAATTGATTAGGATTAAGATATTCCATCTATAATATATGCATTGACTATCTAAGTTTTGAATTATACTCCGAGGGTTATCGTTGGACAAAATTA
Source organism: uncultured Candidatus Saccharibacteria bacterium (assembly GCA_964451645.1). Classification (GTDB taxonomy): domain Bacteria; phylum Patescibacteriota; class Dojkabacteria; order B142; family OLB20; genus JAJTYI01. The sequence continues at coordinate 5,840 of CAYVIR010000021.1, forward strand.
TAGTTGAGTTATTGAAAATTATTCGTATTTCTTGACAAATCCGTATACCTTGTATACCATATTGTTTGTACATAGTATACCTTTTATCTACCGAATTATGTTGAGCACACTCACCCAGAGACAGTATGAAATCCTGGAAGTCGTCAAGTCTTTTATACAGGAAACTGGTCATTCTCCCAGTCTAAGTGAATTAGAGAGAGCTTTGGGGATTACCAGAAGAGGCGTGGTAAAACATTTACAGGCACTGGAACGAAAGGGATTGATCAACCGCACATCTTCTAGCCGAAGTATTATTTTAAGAGGAACACAGGGAGGACAAATGTTTATGGATGTCAATATCCTAGGATATGCAAACGCAGGAGCTCCTATGGTAATTGCGCAGGAGCAACAACTAGGCTATCTTCGAGTAAAACGTAGCCTGCTACCTGTCACTAAAGACGTCTTTGCCCTTATGATTAAAGGGGACTCCATGAATAGGCGGGAGGTCGATGGGGGGAAACTAGCGGATGGTAAATATGCCGTAGTAGCAAAAAACGCAGATGTGCATGACGGAGATGTAGTGCTTGCCATCATAGATGATTGTGCAACAATAAAAACCTACAAACGAGACCGGAATGTTATTGTTTTATATCCTGAATCGACAAATACAAGACACCGACCATTCTATCTTGATGCAAAAGAGGACCTTTCTAGTTCTATTTATGGGAAGGTAATCGCCGTTTTAGATAATCCCAATTTTTCACACTTAGATAATGACTAATTCAACTACCTACTGGGCGGACATAACTACTCATGCACCACAAGTGGAGAACTCCATGCCCTCCGCAACCGTCAGTTTTTCGGCTCCCATAATAAACAACGCAGATATAGGCTTAGATATCAACTCTTATCTCATCAAACGACCTGCGAGCACTTTTTTTATGCGTGCAGATGACAATGATATGAAAAATTGGGGAATTAACAAAGGGGATCTGTTAGTAGTAGACCGGTCGCTTACCGCTGTCAACAAATCTATCGTAATAGTGAGTCTAAATGGAGAGTTACTTATAAAGAAAATCCTTATGTCCTCCCATACTACCTATCTGACACCTTGGGAAACTCGATCAACCCTGTTTAAAGTTTCACCCGACTACGATTTTGAATTATGGGGAGTGGTCGCCTACAACATACATAAGCTCTAATGTATAAAGATACGTATGTTCTCGCAGATTGTAATAACTTTTTTGTCTCCTGTGAGCGAGTATTTAACCCTAAACTGAATAACAAGCCCGTAGCTATACTCTCGAACAACGATGGATGTGTGATTGCACGTTCCGATGAACTTAAACAAATGGGAGTACCTATGGGTGTACCGCTATTTAAATGGGCAGACATATTTAGAGAGAGAAATGTTGCAATACTTTCTGCTAATTTCTCTTTGTATCAAGATATGTCACAACGTATATATAACTGCTTCCGAGAATTCAGTGAAGAGGTTGAAGTTTATTCTATAGACGAAGCCTTTCTTCGCCTCACATCCCAAGATGAAAAGAGAATATTCACTTCCTGCCAATTAATTAAAAAAACTATATATAAATGGACGGGTATACCCATATCTCTTGGAATAGCCAAGACAAAAACTCTATCTAAACTTGCAAATAAAATAGGGAAGAAGTTTTCGGAAACTCAAGGCATATTTTTTATAGAAAGTAGTGATCACCTATTAGAAACACCCTATATGGCTCAATTAGGCCTTTCTGCAGTATGGGGAATAGGTTTCCGCATAGCGAGAAGATTAAAGACCTATGATATTTATTCTTTCGAAAATTTTATCAATGCTGATCGACACCTCCTTAAACAAATCTTTGGAGTAGGCCTTGAAAGAACTTGGCTGGAGCTCCATGGAGTACGATGCTTCCCTCTAAAACCTCATGCCAGGAAACAAAAGAGCATACTCTGTAGCAGAACCTTTAAGGAACCTAGAAAAAGCTATGATGAATTATTGGCAGCTATATCTTCATATACGCAGAGCGTAGGAAGAACCCTCCGGAAACAACATTCAGTGGCGGGGAATATTGGTGTGTTTCTCCAAACCCGATACCACCCAAAAAACCATCATGCCTATTACAATAATTTTAAAGCTGTTCCTCTGGAAACATCCAGTAATTATACGCCTACTTTAATTAGCCATGCAAAAGAAGGCTTATCTAGCATATTTAAGGAAGGATACGAGTACAAGAGGGCAGGTGTTATTTTAACTGAAATTTTTGACGAAAAAGCTTTCCCTCAAAACCTATTTATTCCAAATACCGAGCAAACTTATAGGCGTTGCTCCAAACTTATGGGGACTTTTGACTCTATTAACACTCACTGGGGAAAGGGCACGATAGAACTTGCTACCCAACAATTGGGCAAAAATTATGTGGAACAGAGGATGCGCTCTAGTCGGTATACGACCAATTGGCTTGAGCTTAAAAAAGTGTCTTCTATCTAGTTTTACTAATTATTTCTTAGCATTATCGTAATTAAAGGCCTTCCCTGTTAGCTTTTCCAAAATCTTTATGAGGTCACTATCCTCACCATCGCCTGATTTAAGGGCAAGATAATCACCCCATTTGGCCTCATCGTCAGCTGTATAGGCTATTATAGTTGTCTTCGCATTGAGATCTTTTAGTTTCCTAGCTATACTTTCTCCATCACTGCTCCCACGACCCAGATATGAATCAACCAAGACTATGTCCGGATATGCTTTGGTCCTCGAAACCTCATTTATGTATTTCTCTGCTTGTGCATAGGATTGAGCAAAATATGCTCTACTTAGGCCAAGATTGTAAAAAATCAAGTCAACAACTGTGGCATAGTTATCGTCAAAGTCGAACTGTACAATAGATAAATCCTGCGTCATCTGTCAAAATAAAAAATTAATATCGTGAAGTTCGGGAGTAAAACAATTTTTCAAATTTTTTCTATTAAATTCGAGATTCATTATAGCATTGTAAGTCACTTTGATTTCATCTTCTAGCCATTTTATATCCGCATCTTCCAGACTAATCAACTTATCATCCTGGATCTTCCCTGCATTGGGTTCTACGTATACTACCTTTCCTTCATTAACAATCCAGTTATATTTCGGGAAGTTATCAATCAGGATTTTGTAAAAAAGTAATTGAATATAATAGTCTCCTTTGCCTTTGACACTAACTTTTGTGGGTTTATATTTCCCCGTCTTGTAATCAATCACTCTTATCAAACCAGCACTTGAATCAACGAAATCTATTCTATCTATTTTCCCAGTTATTGGAATATCATTAATTCTAATATTATACTTTTTGAAATTCAGTTCAGGAATAGAATCCAAATCTAAGTCTTTAAGTTTTGTATCATAAAAACTCCTTAAATTACTTTCGCCATGAAGCAAGAAATCTTCAAAATCCTTTTCCAAGAGAACCTGTCTAGTCAATGATATCTTAAATGATTCTACCAAATGTTCTATCTTTGGAAACTCTCTAACCCGTTTATATTTATTTAAGAAATCCTGCAAAGACATATGTATTGCCGATCCATATGCTTGTTGAGGAGACATCATCTGCGGAAGCCTAATTAGTTTATTCAAGAAAAAACAATGGGGACAAGATCTATAACTAATGAGGTCTGTAGGACTTAGCATATAATTTGCCAGTAGCCTATAAAGGAACTTCTTGCCTTTATGGGAAAAATTCTCTAGATTTCTTGACTGTAGTTGTAATGACAATTGCTCCATATGCTCACTTTTATCCAATCTTATCTCTGACTTCTCCATATAATCTTCATTGATCAAAGAGATAAACATACTTTTTTTGGATTCCTTCCCATTATCATCATATCTTGGATAAGACAAATAAAGTCTGTCTTGAGTTCTCGTGAGTGCTACATAAAAAAGCCTAATCTTCTCATCCAAATCATTTGATGAAATATCCTGTTTATTAATACTTGGAGGTAATTTAATCAAACGACTCCGTCTTTTCTTCTCCCAATTCCTCTCGGTAAGATTAGGAATAAATACATACCTATATTCAAGTCCTTTAGATTTGTGAACAGTCAATATATTCACGCAAGATTCGCTCCCCAGGGGTGTTTCGTTAAAGACATTAAGTCTATACTTCTTCACAAGGTGAACCTTATTCAAGAATTCCGCAAAGGTAAAATCCTTATTGTTACTCACCTGTTTCTTTAAGAAATCAAAAATTTTGTTTACTTTTGTTAATTGCTGGTAATTATCTTCACATGACAAAATTGCTTTCAAAATATTGCTTTCCTGGAGCAGAGTAGTAAAGAAGACAATCGGATTCTCGGCTTTTATGAGCGCTTCCCACGAGAAAAGAGCCCTTGCAAAATCTACAAATAAGTTTACGTTTT
>CAYVIR010000022.1:0-10109 GCA_964451645.1 uncultured Candidatus Saccharibacteria bacterium
TGCTCCATTTTTCTCTTCATATAGATTCCTATTCCCGGCACCCCCTGTCGCGTTGATTTTAGAGGCCATATTAAGAATCAAGCTTTGACTAACATTTTCAAAATACCAGTCTGTGCAACCTCCAATACCACTAGCAAAGATATTAGTGGAATTAAAAACATTTACTGGATTATGGTCCTCACACTTAAAACCCCGTATGGATATATTTCTGGCATTACGTATTTCAACTTGCATACTGTCAGGATCAACAGGAGGATTTGTGTTTTTATCACTATCAACACAGGCATCTATATTCTCGAGACAATTTAGTCCTCCATCCTCGGGATCTAATCCATAAATAGTTAAAGGTTGCGACGTTCCCTCAATTTTTATGCCTCGGTAACTAGGAATCCATTTATTAACTGCTCCATTTCCAGAGTTATTTGCACCGAACCAACGTCCCCCTCCACTATCTGTTATCCAAAATTCGACTCGTGGTTTGAATAAAGGGTAGTCTTCTCGCCTTTTACCGCTGGGGAAGGATCTGGTAGACAACAAATTATATACAAGCGAGTTCTTGCCTACTCTCCAACGAACTAAATTAAAAGTTGCTTCATCAGGCTTTGCATTATAGCTCAATTTTAAGAAAGCAAGTGTAGTGGTTCCTTCCGCATCATTAGGAGTTCTAAAGACTGAGGTTTGTTCAGTGGTTCTCCAGGATGGGTTAGTCACAAATTCCGTAAGATAATTTGCCGTCCCCATAATCGTTGTATTTGCTTTAAGTTCTATTGTTTGTTTTAAAGGATAAATCCCATCACCAAAGAGGATAAAGCACTGAGGTTGGTCTGAACAATCGTTAATTATCTCCTGCAATGCAGGTCCTATATTAGCGTCGGCAGGGATATCATATACATCCATCTGAGACGATAATGCGTTTATGCCTTTATGCTTTACGTATATATAAGCAGGGTTATTCTCTTTCGAACGTTTAATTATATAGTCAGGACTAGGTAATTGACTAGTTGATACACCATGTCTAGAAAGAAGACTTGCCGCATTCGGAGGGGAGACATTATTGCGGACAATATCATTTAGGTTTTGCGTATTCCTAACACGATCTATCAATCTACTAGCATCGTTTGCGCCGTTAACAGTCATAATATTGGCATAGAGATCGGCTCTAGCCCATCCCTGCGAATTCCCTTCAACTATATCGTTATCTGAGTTTTTGATTATATTCGTAGCTTTATAGAAGAACACGTTCTGTAAGGTTACCTGTCGATCTGCCCTGTTATCTATCACCGGCTCATCCGTCGCATTAGCTATTTTTATAATTCCATCTGACAAAGCATATGCTCCCCCGGAATTACTGTCACTCCAATATTGAAAGTTGATTCCTATATCAGCAATTGCAGGAGCAGTATCTTTCTCTATATAGAACCCGTTTAGGGACAATGGCATAGCCCCTTTATCTCCACTGAGAGAAGCAATTGTCTGATTAATCAATCTGATATTATTAAAGCTCGGCCAACGTGTATCTCCTCCCCTTATTCCAAACTTTCCACCTTCAACTTCAATGTATTCAGCTACAGAATGTGTCCCAATAAAACTATATATCCCTGCGAAACCTTCTCCTTCAAACTTTACCTTGATATTAGAGAGTACATTATCTTGCGCCCCTGCAAATCTTATGCCTATGGAATCAGGATTCCCTGATTTAATGACAAATTCAATATTCCTAATCCCTAGTGCCATAGACATGGCGGGATTACCATCTAGGATGTTTACATAACCACCCTGCTTCTGAGCTTCCCAGGAAGGGCTACAGGTTTTACCATCGTCCCCTTCGTCTGAATGGCAAGATCCCAGGTGGATCATGGCCTTTTTATGCTCGATAGAATCATCGTTAGAATTATTTCCATCATCAAACTCTCCTTGTTTGAGAATTATCCTCGGCCTACTTCCTTCAGTAGATCCAACCAATTGGATAGTATTTGATCTTGCCATGTCTCGATCAGTCATTCCTAATAAAGTATCACTTATGAGATAATCTCCTTCCGGAAAGAAAACAACACCTCTATTGACACTATTCTTCTTCTCATGGGATTGGGCTTTATCCATGGCTCTTTGGATAGCCACCGTACAATCCACTTGCCCATTACCCTGACATGAACCAAACTGTGAGTCTGTAACATTATAGAGCCCTGCACCTTCTAGTTCCTCGTTCGTCACTACTGCCGCTTTGTTGTCTATAGGAGAAAGATTCCTTTGTATATAATATGTGACAGCCACTATCGTGGAGAGGAAGAATAGGCACATTAGTGCCAAGATTGGCCACGCTTTTTTCATGATTATTAGATTTACTATTTATACTAAATAGTTTAATGGTATTTAATCCAACACACAACTAGTTTTAGGGAAATACCTTGATGCAAATCCATCCTCCCATCTAAAGTCCACTATCTCTAACTTCTCATCTCTCGCTCCACACGGCCTGTATTCTTCTTTATCATTACACTGCTAGGCGGCAGCGTCGCAAATTTGACAGTCAGAATTCTCTCAATAACGGGAGCAACATCAAGTCTTCGACTTCATCTACATCTAATTTTCCACATATACTTCCTACTATCTCTGTTGACCTTGTCGTTGGGGCGTTTGTTCATCGGGGCATCGTATCGATGCAAACATATTGAAACGAGAACGGCCCTATACTCTACTAATTTACATATCAAGAACCCCCCGACATCAGCCGCTCTTTAGATAATTGGGCCCTAACTTCATTGAGTCCCTTCGCCATGTCAGCATCTATTGCTAGGCGGCCCTTCCCTGGCTTCAGATAAAACCGACTTAAATATATCAAGAGACGTAAATACGCCACGTTAGTTCCTGTCCACCTCTTTATGGTAGTATTTGTACATGAAAATATTAGCAATAGATCATGGGACAAAAAGAATAGGTTTCGCGGTTTCTGACGAACTCGGAATAACTGCAAAACCTCTAGAAGTAATACATACAAAAAATTCCCGCCAGGCAATCGACTTAACGATAAAGTTAATTAATAAAACGAATCCCCATCTTATACTTATAGGCATTCCCCTTTCATTTAATGATAGTGGGTCAACCCAGACAGAGATAATAAAAAGTTTTGCTAAAGAGATTAGAGAGAAGACAGGCTTCCCCATAAAGTTTTGGGACGAATCCTACTCAAGTGTAGAAGTTGGAGCTAAGAAGAGAAAAAAATATATTGATAGTGAAGCCGCCAAGATAATATTACAGGAGTTCTTGAAAGCCCAAACTCCCGATTTGACCAAGACAACAAATTCCCATTAAAATAAATGATCAACAATTTCAAAATATGAAGAAGATAGTCCTCATTTCTTTCCTTGGAGTAATCTTTTTTCTTGTGGCCTTAACCGCCACAGGATATTTTTATTACAACAACAGCCTTAAATCGAAGCTTCCTATAAGTGATACTACGGTATTCCAGGTTAATAGCGGAGCATCGATTAAAGAAATTTTGGAGAATCTTGAAAAGGAAGGTCTGATCAAAGACGGGCGCATTCTCTCTATCTATTTTAAACTTAACCCCGAAAAAGCTTCTTCTATTAAAGCCGGATCGTTTTCTCTATCGCCTGATAATACTCATTTAGATTTGATAGAGACTCTTAATGACCCCACCAAAGACCGGAATGACATATCAGTATTGATTCAAGAAGGACTTCGCTACGACGAAATCGCCACCATAATTAATACCGGCTTTAAATCTACCAAAGGAAGTAAGTTTTCAGAAGCTGAATATATTAAAATAGTAGAAAACCCGGATGAGACAAATTTTACGGCTGAGGCAGCCTCCTTCCTCTCAAAACATAAGCCTTCTGGGAGAAATCTTGAAGGGTATCTTTATCCCGACACATATTATTTCTCAAAGGATTCCACTGCCCTGGATGTTATTAATAAACAGATAGAAACTTTCTCAAGTAAATTATCAGAGAAAAATCTGACAGACATAGAAGGGGGAAATTATTCTCTTTATCAATATTTAATCATAGCCAGTATGATTGAGAGAGAGGCCTTTGCCTCAGAGGAAAAGCCGGATATTGCCGATGTTATCTTTAAGAGACTCGAGAAAGGCATCCAAGGGGTTAAGCTTTTACAAATAGACGCAACCCTTTTGTATCAAGCTAAAAACTGGGAAGCAGATCCATTTAAGCTAAAAGCAGTAGATAGCCCATATAACTCTTATAAGTACGCTGGATTGCCACCTACGCCTATTTCCAATCCCGGTGTTGACTCCATTCTTGCCGCCTTATATCCTAGTAGTAACGATTATTATTTCTACCTTCATGATTCGAATGGCGTTATACACTTTGCCAGAAACCAATCCGAGCACAATGCCAATGTAAATAAATATATAAATTAATGAACTTCAGTAAAAAGACAAGTAAATATAAGTTTGAAATGACACTCTCGAAAGTTCAGCTACTGGGAATAGCCGTCTGGTCTTCCTTATTATTGCTTATTCCTATTGGCATTGACCAATTTATCACATATAAAGAAAATGTCCATGCCAGTTCAGAAACCCAAGTAAACGTCGCAGGGATATTCACGGAGGAAGAGAACTTTTTCACTTATACCATTGACCTAAGAGAAGAAAAAGAGCTCATTTCGGCACTTACTCTTGTAGTCGGCTCTCTCTCGACAATAGCCGCTGCAATGACAGGGGTATACTTCATCAAGGACTCCAAGGCCAAATCTCGCTCTGTTTTTATTAATTAATCAGGCCACCTCTCCCCATCCACTATCAGATATTTTAATAACGCCTTTCCGTTGCTATCTATGGCTACCATAGCCTCGACTGTGTTTTGACTGAAATTTATTTCTTCGCCCCGATTCTCTGGGATAAAGTAATTTTCTATTCCATATTCAATCTCATATTTCGCTACATCATAAGAACCTACCGGGTCCCCGATTTTTTGGGTAACTACTCCCTTTATAAAAAGCCTACCTTCTGGTTTTGTCGGATAAACCCCAATAGCTTCATATCGCGTGGAATAATCCTGTAAATGCACATAAACTGTATCCCCAATATTGGGCTCGAAGATATCAGGTCCGAAGTAAGTATCTTCATCATCCTCAGTCCAGCGGCTAAAATAATACGAATCTATCCTTGAAATATTCTTAAAAGACAATACCATATAGTCACCCCTAAGTGGATCTCTGGGATCGACAGGTTCGACCGTAAACACTACGGAAGCTCCACTAAGCAAAACCACAAAATTATATAGGACGATGGATAGAAGTATAAAAATCTGAATCCCAATTACTCCAAAAAATTGTATTTTGCGATCTCTCATTTTATGCGACAGACTCATGAATTATTTATGTTTATAATGATTTTCCTTCGAGTGCGCTCGAGAAAGAAACCCAGACCAAGCATAAGTACTCCTGCGCCTGTAAAGAAAATTCCTTTTTCAGTAAAACTAAACCATTCAATATACTTTTCCAGACACAACATGAATAAAAGCACTACCCCTATAGTTATAAATCCCGCATTCTTCTTAATATATCCGTAGTAAATTAGTCCTAAAAATCCACTGAATATTAAAATGTTGAAAAAAACCAATAGCAAATATCCTAAGATGCTTGGACCAGGGTTTGCATAATAATCTTGCGACAATTCCTCCTGCAAAACCATGGGAGGGACGAATAAAAGGAGGAGGATAATACCTAATGCCATTAAAGCTCCTATCGCATATTGGCCACTTACATACCCATGCCAGTAAATATATAAAGTTGCTCCAATAATTAAGCATGCCATGCTCGCTGTTACTCCAATTAGAATTGGAGGGATAAGGAGAGGATCACCTTCCAGAAGTTCCTCCAACCCCTCTATTAAAAATAATTTAATAGAGAGAAGAAATAAGAAAAGCGAAGGTGGGACCACCGCAAATAAGCGATATATAGCTTCTGCAGCTGGAAAGACTTTCCTTTTTTGATGAATTTTGGCGACAACTGAAAAGGAAAGACTAATCAGGAGAATGCCAACCGGAAGAATTACCGCTCTATACCCCAAGCTTGAACCAATCGAGGTTCTATATATTGAACCCGTGCTTTCATATAAATTTGTCAATTCAAATATAGAAAACCACGTCCACCAGAAGTAGGTGGCCAAGAGAGATAGAAGGAAAGAAAGCTGTTGTTTAAGCTTATAACTCAAGACATAGCCCAATATTAAGCTAGGTAAAACCACATACTGTGCCTCCAGAGCAAAATCCATCTTCTTGGTAATCGATAAAAGGAAATACGTAAACAAGAAGAGCGAAATTACAATTGATACCTGGGATAGTATTCCGTCAATATCCTGCATAAAATCCTTCTTCACTCCTAGCGGATTCAAAGGCCTGCCCTTCTTCCACCTATAAATAACAGTCGAAATTACTCCCACGCTTAGAAGGAGGACAACACAGGGAACTATGTAATATACAAAATATACAAATATTATATAGCTCATGATTGAATCCCTGTTTTGTTTACTTTTTTATGAATTAATAAACCCGAGACAAAAGTTAATATCATTGTTATAAATAGTAAGAAACTAGAACCGTAAAGGCGGGTATCAAGATATGTAATATGGATAAATATGAGAGGATACGTCCATAGGTATACACATGCCACCAATAACCCCAAGAAATAGATTAATCGCGCTTTTATTACGCCTGAGATTAATAAGAGTCCAATAAACCACAGGAGGAAGCCGTCCGGCCAGTTGGCCCTAACATTAAAAATTTGTGCGACTAAAAAGACTCCTGCACCATAGCACAATGATCCAAGGAATATTAATGCCATGCCGGTTCTTTTAAAACCAAAATCCTCCTTCAAGAACCACCCTATCGAATATGAACCAGTCATGGAAACCAGAATTATCAATAACTTCGTGACTTTAGGTAAGTCTGCCCAATTTGCAGCTATAAATGAAAAAATACCCACCCCGACTAGAAGTGCGCCGGTAGACACTATAATCAGTATGGCGTTCTTTTGGGTATTATCGTGAGTGACTTTTTGAACCTTTTCCTCTTCAAGGGTCCGGAATGCTTTCTCTATTTGCTCCAAGGGGATACTTTGATTGAGAAGATCTTTGTAAATTTCTTCGCGTGTCTTTCCCAGACTAAGTTCTTCTTTTATTTTTGCAAGTGGTTCCACTTTAGTAGAAATTATTGTTCAATTTATTGACTCAAAAATTAGATGCCATGTCAAATTGAACAAATCCTTTATCCATCAGGAGAAGAATTTAGCTGTTAAGCAGTTGAAAAGGCTTTAATGTATACGTCCGTTTATTTTAAGAAATTCTTTCCAATAAGGTGTTATAGACTCGTCGATGTGTCGATAACCACAGAAAACAGCTTCCAAATCTCCTCCTTCTTCAATTCTTTCTTCGACAAAATCTTTTAATTCCTTCCAGGAAACATGAGCTTTCTGTATTTGTTTCAAATCCATCCAATCTTGTTTTTCTACCGTCTCCTGAATAGCTAATAATCTTCCCTGAATATCTTCGGGAAGAACTCCCAGGGAAGTTTCCCATCTTAACCTTGTTATTAATTGTCCTTGCATATTCTCTGCCACTAATTGATAATGCTCTTGAATATTTAAAAGGCCAAAAGCATTTCCATCATCGTATACCAGCATATCAAGAACATATCCCAGGAGAAATGTCGTTATATCCCCAGAGCTATAACCCAACTGAGGTAATACATATTCTGCCCATTGACTATATACTACAGGGGTCATCTCCCAAGCTCGTGGGTCATTCCTAGAAAGCATCCTGAATTCGGGGTATACGATTTCCATTCTCAAATTCAAACATATATACTAATTATATCACAATTCGTCGAAAGAATCCGTGCAAAATATATTAACAGACAGCTTGATTGTAAACGAAAACCGATAAAGTGTACCCCAAGTGAAAACCGTTACAACGCTATTTACACTCTTTTCCCAGCAAGTTCTTGGGCACTACGCGTGATAATCCTAATTTGTAAATGGAGATTATAAACACTAAAACTAAAGAACTACCACCCTTTTTCTTTTTTCAACTTTATTTCTCTTCTCAATCTCTTCCATAATTTTCGGATCGATAGGACGACATTTACAATTTTGTGCATGCTCAACGTGCCACTTTATTCTTTCCTCCAAAGTCGGATTTTTTGGCATTTTATTATTATGATGCCAAGAAGCATTAATTTTGGATAGAGTAGTTTTGTTCAACACAGTAAATTTGTGCGCGCTACACCTCTAGAGTACGCTATGTCTCCGCTTCCAGGGCTCGATCCCGCACCCCTTCGGGTGCGGGAATGCCATCGTTTACCATCAGAAGTGCTCCGCGGGCAGGACTCGAACCTGCAACCATTCGGTTAACAGCCGATTGCTCCACCATTGAGCTACCGCGGAGCACTTCTGACTATCTTTTCAACTAGTCATTATAACAATATGTTTGGCCGTATTAAAGCCTTTCCCAAAGGATAAATTAAATAGTATAATTCCTTATTAAACTATGCCTATACGCCATGATCGACGAACGTTTTGCAATACTCGGAGCATTACTCAGTTTTGGAGGTGTTGTGGTGTACCTGATCGAAACACTCAGAGGGACAAGCAGACCCAATCGAGTTACTTGAAACTATTCTGGCTGAAATTTAATCAGATCGGGATAATCTCTATGCCCTTGGTCGATGTATCAAAGATCATAAACGTGGCCTTCCCTGTCAGATATCCCTGAACCTCTCCCGGGTTGACGAGCAAAGAATCGCCTACGCTCTCTTTATGCAATTTATGAGTATGGCCAAAGACAACTAGATCATAGTCCCCTGACTTGGCAGCCAATTCTCCAAATTTTGGATAATGATTCATGAAAATTTTTATTCCTCCAACTTCCCCTTCAAAAATATCTCCGCACACTTCAATGTTCTGGTACTGAGAAGCTTTGTTCACAAGCCCTAGTTTCTCGGCCTCGTTATTTCCGAATACAAATTTCACTCTTCCTTTGAATTCAGATAAAACAGCTATCCCAGGTGGAGCTATGAGATCCCCGGCATGAAGAAGTAATTCCGCTCCTCGAGCATTGGATTCAATTACCGCTTTTTTCATATTGCTCCAATTGTCGTGGCTATCTGACAATATCGATATTTTCATATTAAATTATTAACAAGATAAGACCGAATACACTGACTACACCTGCAATGACTTTCTTGGCTAATTCCTTCCTCTCTTTCAAGAAAATTATACCCAAGACTACCGTAGAGATAGTGGAGACTTGTCCAACGGAAGAAACCAGGGAGGTATTATCAGAAGAGCTCATGGCCCCGAAAAACGTAATGGCCGCTAAAGTGTATAGAGAAGAAAAAATCAAAATGGGCACGAAAATTTTCTTTGAGAATAGGCCTTTAAACTCTGCAACAACTCGCGGCTTGATCATAATTAACAAAAGAGCAGGTAGCAAAAAGTCGAGCATTAGATAGGGCACAAAGTCGAACCATTCAATAATATATTTATCACTGACCGTGGCTACCCCGAAAGCCAAAGCTGCAATCAATGCATAGACTTCTCCTTTCCCAAATTTTAGTAAATCTTTAGTGGACTTGGTATTAAGCAGCAGTATAGAAGCAATAATAAGCCCAGAGCCCAATAATTGGACGGAGGTTAGACTTTCTCCTAAAAATATAGAGGCGACTATTATAGTCACAACCGCCCTGGTGGTATAGAGCACACTGAACTTCGAGACTTCAATAAACTTTAAAGCCCTAAAACAGAAAATTGCATTTAGCGTATAGAGTATTGCGGATAGCAGCACAAACAAATAAACCTGGTTATCAATAATACTCCGCAAGTTAGGGAAGCTAGTCCTTCCAAGAATGATAGCTGCGATTAAACTTACACCAGCACTCAGTAATTGAGTCAACGTGGAATAAGCATGAGTATCAGCAGTTTTCCCACGCACCAACACTCGTTGTAGAAGTGCGGCAACAGACCCGGAAAGAACTGAAGCGGTAATCAAGAAGATCCAATTCATTTTTGGTTATTACTTTGAATATATGAAAAGTCCGGCTCGTCTTCATTTTCTCTTGTGGTATATTCAA
>CAYVIR010000023.1:0-3164 GCA_964451645.1 uncultured Candidatus Saccharibacteria bacterium
TCATACCTATACTGTGGCCAGCGTATATAAAGCACTTTCTGCTGGAGCTAAGCTAGCTGAGACCAAAGGGATGGAACATTTGATGGATCAATGTAACAAAGCGGCGGAAGAGATTAAGGCGTCTTACGAGAAGAACTTCTTCGATGAAGACAAACAAATATTTATCAATAGTATTTTCTGGGACAAAGGCGACACGAAATGCCGAAAAGACTACTCTGCTGACTCCTCTATCTGTGCACTATGGTTTTTTGAGATGTTTGACTTAGAAGATCCACGGGTAGTAAATACTATGTGGCAACTCGAAGAGAGCTTATGGGTTAACACAGAAATTGGCGGAGTAGCTAGGAAAACAGAAGATCAATATTTACGTGTCGACAAAACGCTTCCCGGAAATCCATGGTTCATTTCTACTCTATGGATGGCACAGTATTGGTTAAAAAAAGGAGATGACAAGAAAGCGAGGAAATATCTGAGGTGGGTATTAAAACATACGGATGACACAGGACTAATTGCGGAACAGGCAAATCCACATACCGGTTACTCTATCTCTATGAAACCCCTCACTTGGTCACATGCAGAATTTGTAAGAACCATTCATCTTATCGCAAGGAAGAAGGTTTAAACAGCATCATAAGCTTGACAGATAACTATACCTTTCTATTGAGAACCACGAGCTTGCCCCTCGTCATTAGGTCCAAGGTCTCAATGGATCCTTGCATGAATTGCCCCGAATCTTTTGTCCCGCCAAACGGGAAATTGTCTGGACTTCTATCTGTCTTTGCATTAATTTGCACAGTCCCTACTTCAAGACCATACGCGAACATAAATGCCTCGTCCTTAAAAATCCTCATTTCCGGAGTCACATCGGAAACTATACCGGCAGAAAGCCTGTTCCCCTCGATAGTGGGGGTTAATAATGCAGTTGCTCCGCGTGCAATGGCATCTTCGTATAGCTCCATAACGTATCTTGCCGACTTCTCGTCAATCATAGGATTTATTTCCATAGATTTTACAGTTTCGACAATTCTTGATGAAAAGTTCTCAATAATAGAAAAATCTATCAGTGCAAGTTTCTGAGCCGTACACCTCTGACCGGCATAGGAAAATGCACCATTGGCAATTTCCGAAACTGCCCAGGCCATGTTCGCATTTGGAGTGACTATACCGACATCTTTCCCTCCCAGCTCCATAAGTAAGGGGATATCATTTGAAATTTTCTTAATATGGTTCCCTACCTCAGTACTCCCAGTAAAAGCAATGAGTTTGATCAAGGGATCAGAGACAAGCAAGTCTCCAATCTCGGACGAAGTGCCACTAAGTACATTTAAAACCCCCTGGGGGAGACCTGCCTTAATCAAATACTCATAAAACAGATAACTTGTATAAGACCCCTGCGTGGCCGACTTAAGGATCACAGTATTCCCTGCCAAAATGGCCGGGATCACTTTTGTTATGGAAAGGTTAATTGGATAATTGAAGGGGGATATGGCCAATACGAGCCCTAATGGAACCCTACTGTAAAGTCCAGTTTTTTTATTTCTCGGATACTTTTCGTAAATATCACCTCTATAGAGTGCCCCATTCCAGTGTTTAACGGCCGAGATCATTAACTCCATATACTCGATTGATCTTTCAATTTCGCTCTCTGCCTCACTTTCAAACTTCCCAATCTCTAAATGCAGACTTCTTGAAAGTAAGCCTTTGTCCTGGCGAAGTAAGTCGATGGCCTTTTTAATTATCTCCACCCTCTCGCTAATCCCTGTCTCTCTCCACTCCAAAAATGCATTATTGGCCGACATGATAGCCTTTAAAGCCTGATCTTTACTCGCCGAGGCCACTTTACCCATAACTTGCCTATCCCAGGGTGATAATATCTCTATCACACCCATTTCTCCCTCAATATATTCATTATTTATGATTAAGTTTTTAGTATCCATCTTCAAAATGTGTTAATAAAATTTTGATTATAAGAATAATTTATATAAATAATATAACCTATTGCAAGCAATATAAGAATTATTAAAAGAATTGTCTTATGAGAGTCCTTCATCATTGTCTATAAGTCTAGCTTTAACTATAAATCTCTTTTCTGCTGACAGGCCACTACAGGTATATAGAGTTAAAATTGATTCTGAAGTTGCAGATTCAACCTCAATATTTTCAGGGACAGTCTCAAAAACCTCTGTCACTTCATAATCATATTCCCTTCCCTTCCAGTAAATTATCACGATGTCATCTTTTCGAAGCTTATTTAGATGATAAAAAGTATTCTTTCCCTGGCCGAAGAATCTATGTCCAACTATTACGGTATTGCCACCCTCGGAAGGTGTTGATGTAAGTGGCCTTCTCCAGGCTTCTCCCTGGCTTAGAATACCAATATCTTCTCCTTCAACAATCTTACTATCCACACCTATCTCGGGAATGATTAGTCTATCATCATTTGGAGCGGGTTTAAGATTTTCGATGGACACATCGGCCTTTTCTGCTAATTCAGTCTTATAAATAAAGCCTGAGTTTTTATCTGTCTTTTTATAAAACAATAGTTCAAGTTCCGGAATAAACGGACTAGATACTATATACAATGCTAAGACAAGGAGGATTAAAGACAGTATTTTATTGACTTTTCTCAATGGAGCTTTGCGTCGCTGCTTTCTCAACCTTAAACTCTAAATTTCCCCAATTATAGCATTGTTCAATTTTCTTTTCTTCTAGCTTGCAGTCGGTTTTTAGTTAAAGGATAATATTTAAGAATTACCCAATTATGTCAGAAACACTAAAACAAAAATTTGTTGAATTGCTTGATAATCTCTACTACACTTGGAAACACAAGCCTAACCTTCCTGTCATAAATCAATATGAAGAAGGCTGGAGACAGCACCCGTCTCCTAAAAGCTTTCTTAATGATTATGGACCAAATATTCTACAAGAACTATTACTGAAACATACAGAGGAGATCAAAACTTATGAGCAGGACCTTCAAGATTACCTATCGAAATTGACATGGTTTGATAAATATCTTCAGGATCATACGCGGTTCAGTGTAATTAAAACTAATCCAATTGCATATTTCTGTATGGAATTCGGGATTGTCGATTGGATACAAATATATTCCGGTGGCCTTGGAATTCTTGCCGGTGACTACTTGAAGGAGGTGAGTGATCTCG
>CAYVIR010000023.1:3174-9962 GCA_964451645.1 uncultured Candidatus Saccharibacteria bacterium
TTTCAGAGAATGGCCGACAAATTGATGAATATCGGATACAGGACCCCGAAGATTTGCCCCTTGAACTTGTAAGAGGAGAAAGCGGCCACCCACTAAGAATAGAAATAGAAATCCTGGATCACATAGTATATGTCCAAGCATGGAAATTAAAAGTGGGGAGGAACAATCTCTATCTTTTGGACACTAATATCGAGGAGAATGCACTGCCAGAGGACAAGATGATCAGTGCACACTTGTATGGGGGGGACACCGATACTAGAATCAGGCAGGAAATATTACTCGGGATAGGGGGGGCAAGGCTACTTAGCTTGTTGGATATTGACCCATCAATATTTCATATGAACGAGGGGCATTCGGGCTTCCTGGTGATGGAAATTGCAAAGCAAATTATGCAAAAGAAAAGTGTTAATTTTGAGACAGCCTTGCGACACGTTGATTCCGAGTTGGTCTTTACTAATCATACGTTAAAACCGGCTGGGAATGATGTCTTTGACTTTGCATTACTCTCAAAATACCTTTCTACATATTGTGACGACCTCCAGACCAGCATTGAAAGTATTTTCGAACTGGGGAAAGACGAGGATTACTCCTCGGGAAATTTCTCTATGACCATGTTAGGATTTAGACATGCAAAAGTTTCTACAGCCGTAAGCAAATTACACGGCGATGCAGCGGGAAGGATATGGCCAAAATACCCACTGCTTGCAATTACAAACGGGACACACGTACCGACCTGGATGGCTTCGGAATTTATTACCTTGCTTGAAAAATACATCGGAGCTAAGTGGATAGAGAAACCACTCGAGGTTAACTTTGAAAATGTTCTAAAAATATCCCACGAAGAAATATGGGAAATTCATTTAAGAAGAAAACGTTCGTTGATAACCACCCTCAATAAAGAATTGAACCTTCATCTTAACCCGGATGCACTCACCATCGCTTGGTCAAGAAGACTTGCCTCATACAAACGACCTGATTTAATAATCTCAGATATCCAAAGATTAAAGAGAATTGTTAATAACAAAGACAAACCGCTTCAAATTCTTATTGCCGGTAAGGCTCATCCCCGTGATACTTTGGCGGTGGATCTTCTGCAACGAATAAATAACGAACTTAGTTCTTCGATGAATTCCGAGCTATCTCAGAAAGTGGTAGTTATTCCTGATTATAATTGGCGACTCGCGAAAAATATGGTGGCCGGTTCAGACGTGTGGCTAAACACTCCTTTCAGATTCGAGGAGGCATCGGGTACTAGCGGAATGAAAGCTTGCTTAAACGGGGTCTTACAGCTCACTACTCTCGATGGATGGACTGATGAAGTTGACTGGGAAAATAAGGGATTCGTAATTGACGCTACAGACCCTACGAAATCTTTACATGACCATCTCGAATATATAGTGGCACCTCTATTTTTTGATAGGAATATAGCCGGATTTAATGATACTTGGGTACAAATGATGTTAAATAGCATGTACTTGGCACTAACCGGGTACTCTTCTTCACGGATGGTACAAGATTATCTAAACCATGTTTACTCCCGAATCCTTCTTTAATTTTGGTATAATTCTCTTTTACTCAACAGAATGAAAGTTGAAATCCATCCAAGCTGGGCCGTACTTCTGGAAGAAGAATTTGAGAAAGAATACTTCTTGAATCTGACCGAGTTTGTCAGAAAGGAATATACAAAAAGTACAATATTCCCACCGGGCAGGCTTATTTTTAATGCATTTGATCTCTGTCCTTTTGACAGTCTTAAAGTCGTTATATTAGGTCAGGATCCCTACCATGGTGACAATCAAGCCCACGGCCTTTCATTTTCGGTAAAAGACGGTATTCCAAAGCCACCCTCCCTACAAAATATTTTCAAAGAGTTAAAAGACGACCTGGGAATTAAAGTGACAGAGAATGGAGATTTGACCAGATGGGCCAGACAAGGCGTGTTTCTTTTAAATAGTGTACTTACAGTCCGAAAGAGCAATCCAGGTTCTCACCAAAACAAAGGGTGGGAAACATTTACCGATAGTGTCATCCGTATTATTTCAAATGAGAAAAAGAATGTAGTTTTTATTTTGTGGGGGAATTATGCTAGAAACAAAAGGGATTTAATTAATTCAGAAGATCACCTAATTCTTGAAGCTCCCCACCCTTCTCCTTTTTCTGCGGATAAGGGTTTTTTCGGATGCAAGCATTTTTCCAAGGCCAATGATTATTTAGAACAAAAAGAAATAGCTGCTATTAACTGGTGATGTACATTCTCAAGGACATACTCCTGTTGAAGTGAACTTTAAAAGTATTATCGTTAGTTAAGAAATTAATTTAATTACTTTTTAATAATGGAAAAAACTGTTTATAAGGATATTGACCAGTATATTGCCACTTTTTCAAAAGATATTCAGATGATTCTGCAGCAAATTCGAGAAACGATTCGCGAAGTGGCTCCTGAAGCAATAGAGGCAATAAGCTACCAAATGCCCACTTTCAAATTGAAGGGAAACCTAGTTCATTTTGCAGCCTACAAAAAGCATATTGGATTTTATCCAACTCCCAATGGAATATCCGGATTTAAAGAAGAACTATCAAAATACCCCACTTCTAAAGGAGCGGTGCAATTTCCATTAGATAGACCAATTCCGTATGATTTGATTAGAAGAATTGTAAAATACAGGGTGGATGAAATGGGAGGGGGAAGATAAGAGTTTAGAGTTCAGAGTTTAGAGTTTAGAGTTTAGAGTTTAGAGTTTAGAGTTCAGAGTTCAGAGTTCAGAGTTTAGAGTTTAGAGTTCAAGGGTTCAGACAGTTACTTCCCGCTCTCAAATTGGGCGCGGGATCTAGCTAATTGTCATTCTTGCACTTTCCTCTTCATTCCTGCACTTCCCTTGTCATTCCTGCGAAAGCAGGAATCCATTAGCGATTAGACATTTTTTACAAACTTTTCCAATTCGGACTTTGTGAGTAGCCTTGAAGATGTGCAATTTGCCACCATAGCGACGCTTGGTTGGTGTGAGAAACCTATATATTCAATTTGTTTTCTTAATTGTTTTGCTTTGTTAATAGCCGGTAATAGATCAGTATCAGAAGAGATGATTATTATTTTATCTGCAATCTTCTCGTAGGAATTCACCAATATATCTACTGCCATATGCACATCTACGCCTTTTTCATGGAATTTATCATTCGACTTTAGTAAATAACCCAGTTCGTACACAAAGTCGTTTCTCTTTAAATGTGCCAGAAGTTTTCGTTGGTGATTAAACAATTTTTGAGTTTTTGTAGTTCCATCTGTTCTAATCTTTCCAATATAATACTTACTTAAAACTATTTTATTTGTACCAGCAAGAAATTTACCGAATGTGGAAAAATCAAAATTTAACTGGTTTTGCAAACCAATATCTTTAAGTTTGAAGTAAAAATTACTACCATCGATGAGAATTGCTATCCTTTTCATATTATTTATAAAAAAAGCCTGCAAAGAACCAGAGGTTGTTGCAGGCGAGATTGATACATTTTAACACTGATCATTTAAATTCGCAATGGATTATCTTCGAGGAAGGCGAATATATGCGGATAATATTGGGAGCTGAGAATTAACACCTTTACTTTTCCTGCTCCAAAATAAATTTGGTGCAGGAGTGACAACAAGTCCAAAACTCTAAGTTCTAAACTCTTAACTTCTTATTTTGCCCTATCCATTTATAAAATTCTCCTACTGTTCTTACATTTTCATTAAGATATGCCTCATACAAATCTACACTTGAGAATTTAACATGATAATCTGGGTCTTCCGACAGTACAGACTTTATTGAAATTAAAATTTCCTTGTCAACATTCTATCAGCTTTCTCCATCTTCGCAAGGAAATATGCTATTACTGCCACCCTAAATGAATGCGAAGCAATATTGTCCGACAAGTCATCCGTTAAAAGGGTCTGTCTGTGGGACCTAATAAGCTTTCTCAAAGTCCCGACTTCAAAAAGCAGATTTACGATTTTGGATTCATGCATGTGAGAATATAGTAATCATTACTGTGAGCGGTATCTATCATATTGTAAATAAGTGGAAGTACATATTACTTCTTAAGCAATACCCCCTCAACTTGATCGGGGCAAGGACCTTGTCCTCGCCTCGATTGAGAATACGCTCCGAATCATTACAATTTTGTTGTTCCTCATTCAGGTTCAAGAGATTATACAACTCATGCGACAACTTTGGAAAATTCTTATGAATTAAAGGTACTTCAATCCCAACTGTTACTAATGAACATAACAGTTGAATAATCTGGGAAAGCTCTAAAGGTATTCATTAGGAATCGATGTTCTTCCCCGAACGTTTTTATGTGGTATCGATCATTATATACGTCCCAAAATGTCGGGGAATGTCGCAGTTTAAGGAACAAAGAATTTTCGAAGGTATTGATAAATGCACTAGTTGGTGCCAACACACTCACTCGATCAGCAACGACATGATTAAGACATTCGTCTAAGGGATCAACCTCCTCGTTATCAACAATAACTTGTAATCGATTTAAAATGTAGCTGAAGCTAAATTGAAGATCCATAAATTTATTATTATGTATGGTAGATTCAGTGTTCCGAGGGAAAAGTCTTAAGTCAACTAATCTATTGAGGCGTAAAACGTTAACGAGTGTCTCCAAGAATGCCTCATCCGGGGATAATCGTCCAAGTTGTGTATCTGTAAGACCACCATGTTGGCAATGTATCCCATAAGTTGCCTGCTCGCAGATATCATCTTTTCCAGTGACTACTTTTATTGGAAGTTCTAGTCCTCTCCAGATCACATATGCATCTGCCAAAACCCTGCATCTCTCAAATTTTGAAACATTGCACATATCATCACCATAGACATCTTGGAAATATGTTCTAACATCATATTGTGTGTAACCTGGATAGTATTCGTCATTCTCCCATGCTTTGTGTGCATCATGTTGGTCCTCCCACATATACGTAAGTAACTCCTCTAACGGAACTTGAGGTTTTATCTCCGAATATATATCTGCAGACGCATTAATGCTCTTAGGATCAAACCCTATTAATCTATTGTCAAAAAGTAACTCGAAACTTCGCGCGAGGTTAAGAAAATGATGAGGCCTACGTCGAGGTATGTACCCCAATTTATACAGGCTCTCAAATATATCAATTTGTGCTGCTAATTCGAATGGTTCCACTCATTCCTGGTTATATATATCACCATTATATCACACACCCGCTGGATGAATCGATAATAGGAAGAATATATTTGAACAATAATATAAAAAAGGAAAGAGTAGTGGATGAATATAAATTCAGTTGGTGACTGTGCACGAAACTATTGAAAGTCGAGGTAGTCTATAATCGGAGCGACTAGACTCGAACTAGCGACCTCACGCACCCCATGCGTGCGTTCTAGCCAACTGAACTACGCTCCGACAACTTCAATATTTAATAATAAAGAACTGACGTCTAGCCCCAGCCAAAGGCTGGTCGGCCTCTGGCCGAAACTGAACTACGCTCCGACAACTTCAATATTTAATAATAAAGAACTGACGTCTAGCCCCAGCCAAAGGCTGATCGACCTCTAGCCGAAACCAAACTATATCCCGACTTTATAATTAAAGAACCGCATTTCGAACTTAGTTGAAGATAAACTCTGATTAATTCAGACATCTCTCCAAGATAGAAAGATTATACAACTCATGCGACATCTTTGGGAAATTCTTATCAATTTATGTTTTAATTTGGTAGAATCATGACAAGATCTTTATAATAATCGGGAGATCCTGTGGTGACATGGCCAAGCTTGTCCCGCCCAAGCGGGATGAAGTAAGGCATGGGTCTGTCTATCCCCCTCTGGGGGACAAAACCAGTTATTACGTAACATAAAAGTGTATTTGGTATATGCATTAAAAAGCTCTATAAATTCTGATCTGTATATAGGGTATACCGAGAATATTGAAAATAGAATTGAAAGACATAATGATGGTTTAGTCAAATCTACGAAATTTGGAAAACCATGGGAGTTAGTATATTATGAATTTTATAAGTCCAAGAGGGACGCAACAAAGAGAGAAAGACAATTAAAACAAAGCTATTTTAAAAATGAATTAAAAGGGAGGATTATTCATTCACTTGAGGAATCCTCGGAGTAAGTGGTGACATGGCCAAGTGGTAAGGCATGGGTCTGCAAAACCCTTATCCCGGGTTCGATTCCCGGTGTCACCTTTCTTAATACAAGGTGTAAGCTCTTAACAATACTAACATTGGGTTCCCCCGCCCTCAGTCTGAGGACGGGACAAGCCCCCTCACTTTCGTGAGGGCTAAGCCTCATACTTCGGCGAGTGCTGGTTGAGGATTCCCGGTGTCACCTTTTTTAATAGTTCTTTCTTTCGACGAGCCGTGGTGGCGGAATTGGTATACGCGCTGGACTTAAAATCCAGTGACCTTAACAGTCTTAAGGGTTCGAGTCCCTTCCGCGGCATTCTAAAAACTTTTTTGCAAATAAGCCGGGATATAGTTCAATTGGCTAGAATGTGCGCTTCGGGTGCGCAAGGTTCCCGGTTCGAGTCCGGGTATCCCGATACTTCAGGTTGGGCACACCTAGAGACGAGAATGGGCATACAGTTGAAAATTTCAATTTATATAAAGAAGTTATCAATATTAATTAAATTTGTTAATTAATAAGAATGATATTTAATGAAAATACAAAATTAATTGCAAGAGTTCACAGTAAACCGAATGCAAGAGGTTTGAATATATATAATCCATATTTTGAGGAAACGAAAGTAAATGCTGCTTA